>NZ_JAERKU010000004.1:0-219853 GCF_018256955.1 Acetobacter persici | reverse complement strand
GCTTCAGGGGCGGCTTTCACGGCGGGCCCGGCTGGGGCGGCAGGCCGGGTGGCTTTTACCGTGGCGGCGGCTGGGGTTACCCCGGTTACGGCTGGGGGTATCCGGGCTATGGCTGGGGATATGGTGTGTGGGGCAGCCCCTACTGGGGTGGCGGCTGGGGCTGGGGCGCGCCTTTTGCGTTCGGGTCCGTGGTTGGTCTGGCTATAGGCGCTGCAGCAGCCTCTGCTGCGGAGGAGAGCTATCAGGCACCTCAGACCATGTATGCCCCTCCGTCTTACTATGCTGAGCCTACGGAAGCGCCTGTGGCGCAGGGAGGGTATCCCTCTGATACGCAACCGGCTTATTACGGAACGGCCCCTCAGGCGGCGCCGCAGGGGTCTGATGTGGTGCATTGCAGCGCCGGGCGGTTCTTCAATTCCTTAACGGAAAGCTGCGATAAACGCTGATCTCTTTTTATCAGTTCTGAAAAGGCCGTCTTGAGAACATACCCTCTCAGGCGGCCTTTCTTTTATTCCGGCACCATTCTGGTTTACCCTCTCGGACAGACAAGAATCTGTGTGAAAAGGTGGTGCGACGGTGTCTGGCAGTTTTGAAAAAACGTGGCTTTTTAAATTCATCCGTCCAGCCCGCACAGGGCTTCTGACGGCCCTGCTGGCCGGGAGCGCCTTCTCGGCCGTACAGGCTGCGGAGCCGGATCCGTTCCAGATTTTTGCGCCGCTTTCATACCCTCAGCCGGTCAATCTTTATCATTCCGGTAACGGGGCTCCCGGCCCTATGGCCTGGCAAAACCGGTCTGATTACACCATCCATGTGCATATTGACCCCGCCACACATACCCTGTCTGGCAGTGAAACGCTGACTTACACCAATAACAGCCCGGAAAGTCTCTCAACGCTCTGGCTGCAACTGGACCAGAATATTTATCAGCAGGGCTCACGCGGGGCCTATGCCGCGCCACAGCGCCTCCAGAACCACACCGATGGGATGGTGATTGAGGCTGTGGCCGTGAGTCTGGATGGGCATGAAACACCTCTCACACCGCTTGTTTCAGACACCCGGATGCAACTCTCCCTGCCGCAGCCTCTGGCGGGGAAGGGCGCGCATCTGAGCCTGAAGATTTCATGGCATTATACGATCCCTGCGGAATGGGGCGGCCGTACGGCTTACAGCCAGAACCGGGATGGTGAGATGTATGAACTCGCCCAGTTCTACCCCCGCATGGCGGTGTATGACGCCCAGCGCGGCTGGGATACAGCCCCGTATCTTGGGCAGGAATTCTATCTGGATTACGGAGATTTTGACTACAGTGTTACCGTGCCAAAAGGATTTCTGGTGGCGGGGAGCGGTGTGCTGACAAACCCGGATGCCGTGCTGAGCGCGCAGGAAAAAGCCCGTCTGGCTCAGGCGGCTACCAGCGAGACGCGTGTGCAGATCCGCACGGCGGATGATGTAAAGGCTCTTGTGCGTCAGCCTCAAACGGAGATGCAGACCTGGCAATTCCATATGGCCAATACGCGGGATGTTGCTTTTGTGGCGTCTCCCACATTGCTCTGGGATGCTGCACGGCTGGACCTGCCCCCACTTGAGAAAGGGGATGCCAAAAATCCTGCCCCGCGTCTGGCGATGTCGGTTTACCCCGCAGAGGCTGCCGGAGCTGCAAAATGGGATCGTTCAACCGAGTATGTAAAACATGCCATTGAGTATTTTTCGGGCAAATGGTTTGCATATCCCTGGCCGAACGCGGTGAATGTTGGCGGGCATGGTGCCGCCATGGAATATCCGGGCATAGTTTTTGACGGTAAGGACGATGCCGGAGCAGAGCTGTTCTGGGTGACAACTCATGAACTGGGGCACGGCTGGTTCCCCATGATTGTTGGCTCCAATGAGCGCCGGAATGCCTTTATGGATGAAGGCTTCAATACGTTTATTGACGTGTATGCCTCGGACCATTTCAACCACGGGGAATTTGCCCCCAAAAAGGATGTGGAGTTTGCGCCGCAGACCGGGCGCCCGGCCGATGATATTGTGCCGGTGCTGAAAGATAAATCAGCCCCGGTTCTGATGACGCCGTCTGACCTGATTTCTGAAAAATATCGTCATAGCGTGACGTATTTTAAGGGCGCCTATGGCCTGCAACTGCTGCGGGAGCAGATACTGGGGGCAGAGCGGTTTGACCGGGCGTTCCAGCATTATATTGCGCTCTGGGCCTTCCGGCATCCCACACCGTCTGACTTCTTCCGGGTGATGGAAAGCGAGGCCGGGGAAGACCTCTCATGGTTCTGGCGGGGCTGGTATTTCCATAACTGGGGGCCGGATTACAGCCTGAAATCTGTTTCTTACGTCAATGGGAATCCCGTGCAGGGGGCCCGCGTGCAAGTTGAAAACAAAGGGTGGCTTCCTCTGCCTGTGGTGCTGGCCATTACATGGATGGACGGAAGTTCTGCCCGGCTGACCATTCCTACGGAAACCTGGTATCAGCGCAATACGGTCACGCTCCAGATTCCGGGCAAACAGGCCATTCGCTCCGCGGTGCTGGACCCTGATCACATGATCCCGGATCTGAACCGTGCGGATAACAGCTTCAGCGTCAAGCTGACTTCGGCGCATGCCGCGGCTCCCGCAGCCACGCCTGCACCAACTCTTCAGGGCACCCCCGTGCCCTGACAGACGTGCCCTGACAGGTGTGTCTGTTATAAAGAGTGTCCGTATAAGAGTGGCATATCAGGAAGGGGCGCTCCAGCCATCAGGCAGGCTGTTTCAGCTGCCTGATGGAATGGGTGCCCCTTCAAGATTCAACAGCCAGCGTTTATCGTCTATGCCACCGTCACCAGAATATCCGCCAAGTCCGGTCTGAGAGACAATGCGATGGCAGGGGATCAGAATGGGAATGGGGTTGCGGCCAACGGCCTGCCCGACAGAGCGGGCGCTTCCCCCCACGTCTTGTGCCAGTTCCTTATAGGTTTTAACGGTCCCGACCGGGATCGCGCAGAGCGCGTTCCACACCCGCTTCTGGTAGTCCGTGCCAAAGATGGGTTCCAGCGGGAACGGAAAATCACCTGCGGCTTTCGGATCATCAAACCATGTATCCAGCCAGTCCCGCGCGGCGCAGAGCATGGGTGTTTCTGTCTGGTCTCGCCCCCAGCCCCAGTCGAGCGAGATGATTTTGTCGTCCTCTTCCGTCAGGGTCAGCGGCCCGATGGGGGAATGGAGAGAAAGCTGGGGCATGGGTCTTTGTCCGTCATAATGGGGGCTTTATAAGGCCCATAGTATGCGCGGCAGCCTGAGGCTTGTCATGTTAAGAAAGACAGCGCGACTGTCTGGCTGGAAACACGGATGCGTTTTTAGCTGCCACTTGCATGCCGATTTGTTTTAGAAAGCGCGGATAAAGCCAGTATTTCAGAACACTCAGGCTTTTCAGAGATTATGCAGGAAGGAAAACATCCCCGTGGCGTATCAGGGTGAAGACACAATTTTTGCATTATCTACCGGGCTTGGGCGGGCGGCGATTGCTGTCATGCGCGTCAGTGGTGCGGGAAGTGAAACACTGTTGAAAAAGCTGATTGGCCCCCTTCCGGGAGCACGCTGCGCAGCACTTCGGCGCGTGTGGCAGGATGCTGAAACCCGGAATAACCTTCTGGATGAGGCACTGGTGCTCTGGTTTCCCGGCCCCAGAAGCTACACGGGGGAGGATGGGTTTGAACTCCATCTGCACGCCGGCCCAGCCGTCATCAAAGCGGTGGCGGAGGCTCTGGTTGAAGGCGGCGCCCGCCCGGCAGAAGCCGGAGAATTTACCCGCCGGGCATTTATGAATGGCCGCATGGATCTGGTGGAAGCTGAAGGGGTCGCCGATCTGGTTGAGGCGGAAACCGAAAGCCAGCGTAAACTGGCTCTCGCGCAGACAGACGGGGCGCTCAGCCGCCTCTATCAGGACTGGGCTGACCGGCTGAAACGTGTTCTGGCGCATCAGGAAGCCTTGATTGATTTCCCGGATGAAGACCTGCCACCGGAGGTTGAACAAGGCCTTCTGGATGAAATTCATGCGCTGATCGCCGCTATGCAGACGCATATTCAGGAAGGGGATCGCGGGGAGCGTATCCGCCGTGGGGTCGTGTTTGCGATTACCGGCCCCCCCAATGCGGGCAAATCCAGTCTTTTAAACTGGCTGGCAGACCGGGATGCCGCTATTGTCTCCCCCATAGCGGGAACGACGCGGGACGCTATAGAAATCAGCGGTATTCTGGCCGGGGTACGTGTGACGTTTGTTGATACAGCAGGCCTGCGGGAGACAGAGGATGCCATTGAGGCTGAGGGCGTAAAGCGCGCATTGTTTCACGTGAAACAGGCCGACTGTGTGTTGCAGATGTTTGCCGGAGGCGACGCACCGCAGGAGGTGTTTCCTGCGAGTGTGCTGATCGGCAACAAGACGGATCTTGGACCTGTGCCGCAGGCTGTTCAGGGGCATCGGGTGATGCCGGTCAGCCTTGAAACAGGGCAGGGGCTGGACCAGCTTAAAGCTATGCTGGAGCAGAAGGTGGAAGTTCTGACGGCCTCCTCAGCCTCTGGTGCACCGCTTTTGACCCGTGCACGGCATAAAGCAGGTGTTAAAGAGGCCTGTGCGTGTCTTGAAGGGGCCTTGCAGCAGGACTGGCCGGAAATGCGTGGGGAAGAATTACGGCTTGCTATGCGGGCTTTGGGGCGGTTGACGGGGCATGTGGGGGTGGAAGACCTTCTGGATGCTGTGTTCGGCCAGTTTTGTATCGGAAAATAAAGGTAAGGCGGCAGGATTATGGACCGTTCGTTTGATGTGATTGTGGTCGGGGGTGGCCATGCGGGGTGCGAGGCTGCTGCTGCTGCTGCCCGGTGTGGTGCGCGCACGCTTCTGCTGACGCATCGCAAAGATACCGTTGGGGCAATGTCCTGTAACCCGGCCATTGGCGGTATTGGCAAAGGGCATCTTGTGCGTGAAATTGACGCGCTGGATGGCATTATGGGGCGCGCTGCGGACCGTGCCGGGATTCACTTCAAACTGCTCAATCGCTCCAAGGGGCCTGCTGTGCAGGGGCCCCGCGCTCAAGCTGACCGCTTTCTTTACAAACAGGCCGTGCAGGATCTGCTGGCTGAAACGCCTAATCTTACCTGTGCTGAAGGCGCTGTGAGTGATCTGCTGTGCTCGGAGACAGGGGCTGTGCAAGGTGTTGTGTGTGAAGATGGCACACACTGGCAGGCCAGTGCGGTGGTTTTGACAACCGGAACCTTTCTGGATGGTGTTATTCATATTGGGCATAAAAGCCAGCCTGCCGGGCGCGTGGGAGAACAACCTGCGGTTGCGTTAGCCAGGCGCCTGAAGTCTTTAAACCTGACCATGGGACGCCTCAAAACAGGCACCCCGCCGAGGCTATTAAAAAACAGCATAAATTGGGAGAGTCTGGCGGAAGATAAGGGGGATGCGTCCCCCGAACCCTTCAGCCGTCTGACCACTACAATTACAAACCCGCAGATGGTATGTGGCATCACGTTCACAACAGAAAAAACGCACGATATTATCAGGGAGTCTCTGCATCTCTCGGCAGTCTATGGGGGGGCAATTTCAGGCCGTGGGCCGCGTTATTGTCCGTCGATTGAAGATAAAGTCGTGCGGTTTGCGGAAAAAACCAGCCACCAGATCTTTCTGGAACCTGAAGCTCTGCCTGAGCACGAGGGCGGGCATCTGATCTATCCGAACGGTATTTCCACCAGCCTGCCTGCCGACGTGCAGGAGGCGATGATTCACTCAATCCCCGGCCTTGAGAACGCAGTGATTGCCCAGCCGGGCTATGCGGTTGAATATGACTACGTGGACCCACGGGAACTCACGACGTCTCTGGAACTCAAAAAATGTAAAAACCTGTTTCTGGCCGGGCAGATTAACGGAACAACAGGGTATGAAGAAGCTGGCGCGCAGGGGCTTCTCGCAGGTGTTAATGCCGCGCGCAGGGCTGCCGGGCAGGAGGCTGTCAGCCTTGATCGCGGGAAAGCCTATATTGGCGTGATGGTGGATGATCTCACTACGCAGGGTGTGAGTGAGCCGTATCGGATGTTTACCTCCCGCGCGGAATATCGTCTGACTTTGCGATCCGATAATGCGGATATGCGACTGACACAGATTGGCCTTGACTGGGGCTGCGTTGGGGAAGAACGACGCGCTGTTTTTGAAAAAGACTGCGCAGATATCAAGGAACTGACTGAAAGAGCCGAGCAGGAGGGCTGGCTGCCGCAGGCCTTGGCGCAGGCCGGGCTGAAAGTGGCACTGGACGGGCGGCGCAGAACCTTACTGGAAATTCTGGGATATGGTCTTGAGGATGCTGTGCTGGAAAAGCTGGCTCCCTGGTATCTGGCCGCACCGGAACGTGCCCGACATTACGTGACGACACAGGCGCGCTATAAAGGCTATCTTGTGCGGCAACAGCGTGAGATTCGTCAGCTTGAAGCAGAGGCTGAAATCCGTTTTCCCGGAGATATGGATTTTAACGCAATCGGGGGGTTGAGTTCAGAAATGAAGGAACGTCTTGAGCGTGCCCGTCCAGAAAATTTTGGGGCAGCCCAAAGAATTCCGGGCGTGACCCCCTCTGCTCTGGTGGCGGTTCTGGCGCATGTCAGGCAAAAGGCGTCTGCGCGATGATGAACCTGCCAGAAACAATGCATGTTTCACGTGAAACGCAGGAACGGCTGGAAACGTTTGTAGCTCTTCTGGAAAAATGGAACCCGAGGATCAATCTCGTCTCCTCGCGGGATATTGCCAGTGTGTGGGGCCGGCACGTGCTGGACAGCCTCCAGTTGGCCCCACTAGTGGCCGGGCAGGCACGGTTTATTGATATGGGGTCCGGTGGGGGCTTCCCCGGTGTGATTGTCTCAATCGCAACGGGTGTGCCCGGAACATTGATCGAGTCTGATCAGCGTAAGGCGGCCTTCCTGCGGGAAGCTGCACGGGCCACGAAGGCTCCCCTGACGGTGCTTGCTGAGCGGATTGAGCAGGCTGAGGTCCTTCCGGCCCCTGTGGTAACGGCCCGCGCCCTGGCCTCACTGAGCAGGCTTCTGGACTGGACTGCGCCCCTGCTGGAAAAAGATGGGAAAGCCTTTTTCCTGAAAGGGCAGCAGGCGGATGAAGAGTTGACCGAGGCCCGACGCAACTGGCACATGGATGTGCGCATCCACCGCAGCATAACAAGCCATGATGGTGTGATTCTTGAAGTGAGCAATCTTGAACGTGTCTAAGTCTGACAAAAAAACAAAAACGTGCCGTATTCTGGCAATTGCAAACCAGAAAGGTGGGGTTGGGAAAACAACCACGGCCATTAATGTTGCCGCAGCTCTGGCGGAAGACGGTGCACGGGTCGTGCTGCTTGATATGGACCCGCAGGGGAATGCCTCCACTGGGCTGGGTGTCGGGTATGATGCCCGGCAGGGCGGGGCTTATGCCCTGCTGATGCATGAAAAGCCCGCAGCCGACCTTTTACAGCCAACCGAAATAAGCGGTCTGTCCGTCATTGCCGCTAATACCGAGCTGGTCGGGGCTGAGATTGAACTGGTGGACGCGGATGAACGGGAAACCCGTCTGCGCGAGGCCCTTGTCCCGCTGGCGGAGAGTGCGGATTACATCATTATTGATTGCCCGCCCAGCCTCAGCCTGCTGACCCTGAATGCCCTTGTTGCCGCTGATGGTGTGGTGGCTCCCTTGCAGTGTGAGTTCTTTGCGCTGGAAGGACTGGGGCATCTGGTCAAGACGATCGACCGGGTGAGAAAAAAGCTCAATCCCGCCCTGAAAATGGCCGGTATTGTGCTGACAATGTATGACAGACGAAATAACCTGTCCGAGCTTGTTGCAGCGGATGCCCGGAGCTTTTTCGGGGATGATGTGCTTGAAACCATTATCCCGCGTAATATCCGTATTTCTGAAGCACAGAGCTATGGGCAGCCGGTTATGACGTATGACCCGCGGGCCAGTGGTGCCGCCTCTTACCGGGCTTTGGCGGCGGAAATTAAGGGGAGAGCATCCTAGGCATGTCTCAGCGTAAATCTTCTGCCCGCCCTAAACTCGGTCGCGGCCTTGCCGCCTTGCTGGGCGACGTTGCTCCCTCGGTTGCCGCGTCTTCTTCAGGGGACGCGCAGCCTGCTGCTGTGCCTAAGACGATACAGCCTGTCAGTTCTTTATCGGTAGACGTGCTTGTCCCCGGACCATTTCAGCCCCGTCAGGATATGGAACCGGGCGCTCTGGAGGAACTGGCGGAATCGATCCGGGCGCGGGGGATTCTTCAGCCTATTCTTGTAAGGCCTGACCCGGACAAAAAAGGGCAGTATCAGATTATTGCCGGGGAACGCCGCTGGCGTGCCGCACAACTGGCGCAATGCCACACAGTACCCGTGCATGTGCGTGATCTGGATGAAGTAGACGCCATGGCGGCGGCTCTGGTTGAAAATCTTCAGCGGGCCGACCTCAACCCCATCGAAGAAGCTGACGGTTTCAGCCGCCTGATGGAAGATTACAGCCTGACGCAGGACGAACTGGCAAAAGCCATTGGCAAGTCCCGTCCGCACGTTGCTAATACAATGCGCCTGCTCCGCCTGCCAGAGAGCGTGCGGAAGGCCGTTGGGGCAGGGGCCCTGTCTGCCGGGCATGCCCGTGCTCTTCTCGCGCATCCTGACCCGATTGCGGCTGCGAAAGAGGTTATTGAAAAAGCGCTTTCCGTAAGACAGACGGAAAAGCTGGTGCAGAAGGCACTGGAAAGCAAAGGGAAGCCTCAGCCTGCTCCGGTGAAGAAAACAGCAGAACCGGAAATTGCCGCACTGGAGCGGGATCTGGGCGCAAGGCTTGGTCTGAAAGTCCAAGTTCACTTCGATGGGCGGAAAGGGGGCTCGCTGCAAATTCACTATAAGAGCCTTGATCAGCTTGATGATGTGCTGGCACGTTTAAAAAGCTGAAAATTCAGACTTGTCTTAAAAGAAAGTGGGTGATAGAAAGCATCCACTTCAGTTCAAAGAACTGTAAGGGCGCATAGCTCAGTTGGTAGAGCAGCTGACTCTTAATCAGCGGGTCCAAGGTTCGAGCCCTTGTGCGCCCACCAATCTTTTCAAAGGCTTAGGTGGTTTTCAGGCTTTAGAGTGCTTCACCCTCATAGCTTTCCGGAGTCAATCCGGAGTCATTTGATGGGCCTTTATGTGCTGACAGGGTAGGGGGTTTTTCCCGAGTCTGCTCAGAGCACCTTCCGGCTCAGTTATCTCCGCAAAATTTTGATCGCTGGCTGGTGACTTTTGCCTGCAATTTCGCGGGTATGAAAATTTGCCTATGGCGCGGTCCCGGCACTCATAGACCCTAGAGATTTAGCACCCCCCACCCCTTTTCGGGCACTAGACCCCAAATCAGAGGAAAAATGGCTGTTTCCTGCTGTTTTTCCTGATTTTTTATCTCTTCTCTTTGATTTTTTGATTAATTTCAAAAACCTGCGAAAAATCTGCGCGTGAGCCTGATGCGGTTGCGGTGCCCAAACGGCATGAGACTTTAATCAGCCCCCCTCGGCTGAGACAGGTAGAGCCATGCGCTGTCTGCATGGACTGAGCCAGTTCTCTTACGGCCACACTTCCAACCCTTACCTAAAAAAAGGTGTACAAGGTGTGACAGGTGTAACAAACCCCATAACTATCTGTTTTATAATAGAAAATCTGTTACACCTTTTTGGTGTCAGCCGTTACACCCGGTCCAAAAAGGTGTAACAGCCTGAATGTAGGAATGGCTGTTTTCTGCCATTTATGAGCAAACCCCCAAGAAAACACCTTGCCAGTCTCTCTTTTTGAGACAGGAAAAAAGATTGTTTCCAGCCTGTTTTGTCATGATCTGAGCGCATAGCAAGCGACCTTATTCATTCCAAAGGCTAAAAAACGCGGGAAAGAAACCCGCGCGCTGCCCGCGCACACCCAGCCCACGGCACAATGCCTCGTCAGGAAGTAGCAGAAGCCACCAGACAGCGATAAACAGAGGTCCGGCCCATGCCCAGACGCTTCGCTATCTCCGTAGCACTCACACCCTTAGCCGCCAGTGCCTGCACCTGTTCCGCCTGACTCCGGGCTGTAGGCTTGCGTCCTTTATAGCGGCCATCCGCTTTGGCCTTGGCTATGCCCTCACGTTGCCGCTCTTTCATAATGTCACGCTCAAACTCAGCGACAGCGGCGAGCATGGTCAGCATCATCTTGCTGGTGGGGCTGGTGGTATCCAGTGTCATGCCGTTCATGGACAGCACGATCAGGCCGCAACCCTTTGCCTTAACCTCTTCCACAAGCCGCAACAGGTCCGTAGTGGAACGGGCCAGCCTGTCCGGCTTGGTGACTACCAGCACATCACCGGCCCGCATGTGATCGAACGCCGCACTCAACTGAGGCCGGTCTGTGCTGCTACCACTCACCTGTTCACGGAAGATACGTTCACACCCATTGGCTGACAGGTCACGGGCTTGCGCTTCAAGCCCTGCCACCTGATCGGTGGTGCTAGTCCGTGCGTATCCAATTTTCATGTGAGGGTGTTCCTAAAACTGTTCCAAAAGGTCTAGACCCTAGATCTATATAGTCCCAAAAAACGAAAAACAACCCTATTGGAACAGAAAACGAGGGTAAAAGTGTTCCATATCATTTGTACCAATAGATCTTGCCCTAATGGAACACAGCAAGCCATTCTGAAAACGCATGGCGAGGCAGGAACGGAAAGCACGGAGGGCTATCGCTTACCCTCCGGCCTGTCCGGCTTACTTGTCACCCGTGGCAACCGCCAGAATATCGTGATGCACTTGGTAGAGTCTGACTTGCCCCTGACCCGGAGGGCGTAAGATTTCGGAGAATTTGCCATCTTTGGCCGGAATGAGCAGGCCGCGCTCAACAAGCATTTTCTTGGCATCCCGTGCGTTCAAGCCGTTCAGGGCTTCATTCATGCCCGCAGAGGTCAGCAGGTAGCGCCAGACATAGCGGCCATCCGGAGCTTTGACCCAACATCGCCAGCCAGCCCGGTTCATGGTGCGGTAGCGTTCTGCCGGTGGTTTGCCATCTTCTCCGCTCTGAGGCTGTTCCTCTGCCGACTTATCCACCCAATCTTCAAACCGGGCAGACGCATTGCGCGAGATGAAGTCCCGGAGTTGCTGGATTGCCTGTTCGTCTTCCCTCCGGCCTGCTGTGCCGCGTAACCGCAGCCAGTCGGCAAAGCACAGACCGACCAGCACTTCCGGCGTGTCACGGTCCCAGCCGGTCAGGTCAAATTCTGTGGCCAGTTCTCCGGCCAGAGCAATCATGGCAAAGCGCCGTGCTACAGAGCGCACCTGTCCGGAAGCCTTAGGCCAATTTTGCAAATAGGCGGTTGCTATAGTGTCCATCCGTGCCAGCAGGACTTCACGGAATTCTCTCATGCCCTCCGCTGCCAAGCGGTCTGCCAGATGCTCCATAAAGGCCCGGAAGGGTGCGCCATAGAATTGCCCGCAGGCGTTTGCCAGATAGTCCGCAAATTCTCCGGGGGTGTCGCAATGGTGTATTTCCTCAAATAGACCCATACCGGCTCCGGCATCGGCTGGTGTGTCCACAAATCTCACCTCCATCCCGGCCTTGGTGCCTTTGCCGGATTCCTTGTTCAGATCATCCAGTGTCTTTTCACCTGTTGAGAGGAACAGCACCCGCCAGCGGGCTGTAACCCGTGCGCCACCTGTGCGGCTGGCCCGTACCTTGCCTTGCCCGTTGGCGAGCATGTAGGCCACGTCACCAATTTCTTTCGGGTCTAGCTGGCCGATTTCATCCATAGGCAGCAGAGCATCACAGCTTGCCAAGGCCACGCTTTCCAAACCGTTAGAGGTAGAACGCCATGACCGGGCATAGCCCTTGGCTCCGCCTTCTGGCGTTCCTCCGCACACGCTGGACGCAACCACAAGGGCCGTGGACTTGCCTGCACGGGATGCACCCACAAACGAGACGCCACCACCATCCAGTCCCAGCACATCCAGCAAAGGGGCTGCAAAGCCTGTGGATGCTGCCAGAACAAGGCGTGAGTTTCCTTTGCAGAACTGGCCGATATTGCTTTTCCAGCCTTCTGCAGAGCCAGATACGCCAAAAAGGTTTGTTTCCTGTTCGGAGGTTTGTAGAACAACCCGCTCTTTCAGGTTGCCGTAGGTTCCGTCTGGAAGCACGTAAACCTTGCCACCGTTCAGAGTGTGCCAGCCTATCCGGTTGACGGAAAACGCGCGTTCCTCTGTGGCGATGGAAGCCAGCCAGTCTGCAAAAGCGGCTTTGGCGGCTGGGCCTGCCTGAAGGGTGAGGCCTCCGTCTGCTAACTGGCTCCGCAGTTCCGCACAGTCACCTGCAAACATGGCACGAGGAAAGGCCTGTTCATGCTGTTGGCCGTCCCGGTCTGTCCAGCCGAGCAAAATGCCCCAGCCTTTACCGTCTGCCCCGCGTGTTTCGGCTATGATCCAGACAGGCCCGGAAAGCTTCATGTCTGTTTTGCTGTTGTCCGCTGCCTTCCGGAACAGCCCGTGAGCATCACAGAAAAACCGGCCGCACTGAGACTCTATGCGCTTGCCTGCCGCTTTGCTTTTTGCGCCGGGCATGGAAACAACTTTGGCGGAGGTCAGGCCTGCGCGCACACCGTCACGACCGTTCTGGCCCTGTGTCTTTGTCATGATGTGTCAGGACATTATTCCAGTCCTGCCCCTGTATTTCAGGCATAGCGAGCCGAACAGTGCGGCCCTGCTGTGCGAATTGTGAGAGTGCAGCATCCAGCGCCTTCCGTGCGGAGGCATTGCCGGTATCGTTATCTGCTGCGACGATAATTTCCGTGAGTGTGTCGGGAAGTTTCATGGCGGCCATGTTGCTGAGGCTGACAGCAGAAAGAACCCTGTGTTCCGGGCAGGCGATGGCACAGGACAAAGCGGTTTCTATGCCCTCGGCAACAATCGCTACATCCCCTGCCGGTGCTAAATCCAACGCCTTGCCGGAAACTCCGCGCCAGAGGCGGATGCAACCACCAGAAAAACCACCAAGAACCTTCTTTGCGTTTTGAAGGTCAGCTTTGGCCCATGTGCCGGAGGGCGATTGCGCCAGCCATGTCCGATGCACGGCCACCAGCTTTCCGGTAGGTCCGCAGATTGCGGCCAGCATGGCGGGGAGGGGTTTACGCACCTCCGCACACCAGACGGCAGGATGAAACCGCAAGGCACCGGGAGCGCGGCCCAATGCCCGGAGGTCTATGCCACGCCCTGCCAGATAGGCCTCAACAGGTGTGCCAGCTATTCCGGCTGAGGTGTCCATCCATAACCGGCGAGCCTTGGCCCTCCGCTGCTGTGCTTCTTTGTCCAGTTCCTGAGAGTTATTCAGTTTTTCTTGAATGGGACGGCGCTGGATAGGGGCTGCATTGGTGGTTTCACTCAGCCCCAGCCAGTTAGAGCCCCATGCCATAGCCTGCTTACGGTCACCACCAAACAGACAGCCCGCCACAAGGTCCAAAGAATCGCCACGCTCACCGCTGGAAAAGTCAGCCCATACGCCCCGCCGTGCGCCGGAAAGACGCACCGCAAGGGATTGCCCCGGCTCTCCAGCCAGACTGCCCACGCGCCATTCTGCGCCGTCCTTTTTGCCACGTGGTAGCAGTTCCGGCGCAAGGCGCGTGATGTGGTCAGCCAGAAGGCGCGCCAGTTCGGAGGCATTAGGCCGGGACCTCATGCCGCAGCCTTGGCGAGATAGTCAGCTATGTCAGGCTGCGGACCAGTTCCACCCGCACGCACCCATTGCTGCATTGCTTCTTCCCAGTCACGATCAGCTTTTTTTCGTGCGCGGGTATATGCGGGCTTTTCCTCAATATAGCAGCCATATGATACAGCGTGACCAGCCAGCACTAATTTAATGGCAGCATCGCGTTTCTCAGCCTGTTTGAGAATAGAGGCCCAGCCTATGGAAAGGAGCCATTTTTTTGCTTCAACGGCTCTAAGATCGTTTTCTATTCCATGCCAGAACCAGCGGAGGGCAGGGGCCATAGGAATGAAGCGTTCTTCCGCTCCCTCCGTTTTGCTGCCGTCAGAGAGTTCCTCATAACTTTTTTCTGCCACTGTAAGCTTACTGAGGTGCAGCCACGCCTGAGACAGGCCTATGACAACATTTTCTGAAAATCCCGGCGTAAAGTCCCTGCTGTATTCTTTTACAAGGTTGGACATATCGGAATTGAATGGGGTGGCATGTAACTGCCAGTCAATTTGCCAACAGAGATAAAGGAAGCGGGTAAGCAAAGCAGGCTTTCCGTTAGAATCACCCCAATTCCATAATTCTACGGGGCGCTTCATGCTGCACCTCTGGCTTTTACAGAGGCTTCAGCCGTGCTTTTGCAGGACTGTGCAGCAACCCAGATACGGAGGGCTTCTACCGCGTAACCAATACGGCGCTTGGTGAGTTGCACGTAAGCCGGGCCGGTGCCATCCAGCCTCTTTGCCTGCAAGGTGCGAGGCGCAAGGTTGAGCAAGGCAGCTGCTTTGGCTTCTGATAGCACCAAAGGCATGACAGCCTCTTTATGGTGCTGAGACGGAAAGGGGGCAATGTGGCCCGTAGTTCCAGTCGTTTCATTCTGAACTGTCGCCATAGAAGGCATGTGAAAATCTCCCTGTTTCACAAGCACCGGGCTGCATGGCTATGCGCGCCGGGTGATGTGAGGGAATAAAAACCGTAAGTGAGTTAAGAGGTCAGCCGATATGGCCGAAAACCTAGTTTTCGGCCTTTGGGGGACGTTGTTTCATCTCAGTCGTATTTTCACTGCAAGCGCGGACGAAAGCTTTCGCATCGCTTTCACTTGGCAGGGGGCGACCATCTTCCTCCAGACGATTGAATAAATATTCGACAGCCTGAGCTTGTGATCCACGTTCATTAGGATTTGGTTCACCGTTGTCGAGTATATAACGGACCATAATTCCAGCTATATAAGCCCAATCATGCTTAGAAGGCCGACCGCCAGTATTCCTTTTTGACGAAGGCTTAGTATTACATTCTGCTATGAAGGTATTAGAATTTTTTGATATAAGTATATCAGTCCAATTGGGATTGATTTTTCCCAAAGAAGGTAAGTGCCAAAAAAGTGGGAATCCATTTATATCATATAAATTCCAAGATTCTTTTGATATTTCTTCTCTTTCTCCTAAACTGTTATAGCCGTTGTCTACAGCGGTTGCAGTTAATTCACCGGAAAGTAACTTTTCACGAATATCGTTTTCAAGCTTGCTATGTAGTGCCCCGAATCTTTTGCTTTCAGGACTATTAGGAGTAGGTATTTTTTTATTAATCACACGTTGATAGGTATACTCAGCCAATTCTTCAGCATATTTTGGGGTTCCAAAAACATAAAGAGCGATGAATGGGGTTAAATCGCTATCGCCAAATTCTTTTTTGATACAAAAAAGAAAAGGAGAATCAATATTTTTGTTTATTTCTTCAAATGATTTTAAAAGTCTATGTGATATATTTTCTTTCTGTGATGCATCATTTTTTTTATCGCTTTTTTGATTAAAACCAAGTGAGGTTCTTTGAAGGTATTCTTCCTCAGTTCGTTTCATCAAAGCCCGCAGTTTAAGTTCTTCCTGCTCTTCGTTCTGAGCGCCTTCAAGTATTTCCCGTAACGTCGCCATTTCAACAACCGCCCCACGCCGGCTATCCCCATGAATCATAGACGGGAGCGCGGCGGGCCTGTCATGGGGGTCAGGCGTTCGGCGGCCAAACCTAGCCGCGCTCACCTCATTAATCGGGAACAAAAGCGGAATAGGCAATAGGGAACCAGCGGAGGGCTGCTGTATAGCAATCATGCTGCACCTCCGGCCACATCCCGCGCCAGAGACAAGACCAGCCGGATTTCAGGTATATCTGCTCCGGCATCACACCAGAGCAGGCAGGGTGGCAAACACCTTTCAAGAACCGTGGCTTTGCCTCGCTGGCCCTCAGCCGTCATGGCCCGCAAATCCGCCATCTGGCCTATTGCCACCGTACGGGATGCTATCAGGCGATCAAACCGTGATTCCCATGCGGGATACTCTGGAGCCGTGAAAGAGGGTTCAGGCACGGCCTCCATAGCTAGAATGGAGCGTTCTGCCTTCCAGTAGCGGGCCAGCACATCCATAAGCAGGGCGTCCGGCCCCGGAGCAGGGCAGGAAGAAGCCACAGCAGGAATGGCCGCAGCCGTGGCAGCGAGAGACGCCCCCAGAACGCTACGGCGCGGAATGGAGGGCCTGCTCATACGTCGACACTCCCAGCCAGATCACGCAACAAGCTCATGACCAGATGCATTTCTGCGGAGTCTTCACCGATATAACAGTCTCTCAATATGCCGGGTAGCAAGGTCTGTAAGACAGCGGCTTTGACTTTCAGGCCGGACGGCGAGCAGGCTGGTATTTCAGCCATTTTCCTCACCATCTGGCCTTCCTGCCTGCAAAGGTCATTGGTTCTCGCTTCCCGCTGCTGCTCTTCATAAGAGCCAAATTCGTATTCCGGTGCGTCATCAATCGCCTGTATTTGCGCATTGACCCGGCAGAACTTCCGATAGAGCGCGAGTAGGGCTGTATCCTTGCCGGTCGCTGCTGTGGCTACGGCAGGGAGTGCGGCGCATGTCGCGGCCAGCACAGAGGCAAGGGCACTGCGACGAGACAAGCCGGAGGGCTGTGTGGTCTGGCTCATTGCATTACCTTCGCACCAACAGCAGCAGAAGCCACCAGAACAGCGTGAGAGCTGCTGTGGTGGTGCGTGTGGGTGGCCACCCCTCCGGAGGGGCGGTGCAGGTGTTCAGGGTGCAGTAAGCCAGCCAGAGCCAGCAGAGAAAGGCCAGCCACAGCAAAGGCGGCCAGAGCATCGCCATGCAGGCGAGCAGGTGTAAGCACTGCCCAGCGTGTGCCGGGCATGGTATAGGCGCGGTCAGCCATTACCGTCTCCTAGTGCGAGCGGTTGTGGTTAGGCCAAGTGTGGGAGGGTCCAAGCTCCCCATTTGGCCGCAAATTGCATTGCCCTATTATCCGAACATAGTTACGATAAATCTGCAATGAAAAAATCGTATCAGGGTTCGGATTTTGTTAGCTGTTCAGTGTAAAATGGCCCGTGCAGCTATAGGCTGGGGAGTGCGTGACCTCGCAAAAGAGGCAAGTGTTTCGCCTGATACCATCGCCCGCCTTGAAAGAGGCGAGGAACTGAAAGCCAGCACTATAGAAGCCATCCGTTCCGCCCTAGAAGCCGCAGGGGTTGAGTTTATCCCTGAAAATGGCGGGGGAGCTGGGGTGAGGTTGAAGAAAAGCAAGTCACTATAGAATAGTAAAAATAAACGTAGGATTTTTTATGTCTGAAGATGAAACAAGAAAGCATCATTACATACCTGTATTTTATCTTAAAAAATGGCTTTCGAAAAATAATGCAAAAAATGACAGCCTTACGATAACAGAATTTCAAAAAACGCCCGCAGGAGTAAAATATAAATATAAAACTCCTGCTCAAACAGCCTATGGAATAGATTTATACAGGCGGGATGATTTGCCTCAATCTATTAGAGATGTTTTAGAAAAAAAAGTTATGTCCATAATTGATAATGAAGCATCTATTATTCATGAGGCTTTGCTGGAAAATAAAATACCGAATAACACTCATGATCGTTCCGTGTGGGCGCGGTTTATTATGTCAATAATACATAGGAATCCAGAAAGAGTTTATGATTTAACGCATAGTTTTGAGAAATCAATGCAAATGGTTTCCGAAGATATTAGAAAAAATTATGGGAAATATAGGAATGATACAAACCCACATTCTTATCAAGAACTGGAAAAGCAGCTAGATCCCTTCCAAAATGGATATGATTTTAGTCTACTACTTAGTAATTTAATGAATGATAGAGAGTTCGGAAATGTTCTAGAGCATAATCCGATCTAACGGGTTCATTTTAGGATTCCCATACTGGTGGAAATCTGATTCATACTGTGTGCCGGCATGGAGGCCGGTCCATATGACCCGAGCCCTGTCTGCTGATCTTCGCCGCCGCACGATTGTGGCTGTTGCCTCTGGCATGACCCGTCGTGCGGCTGCGGTTCGCTTTGGTGTGTCTTCGTCGAGCGTTATCCGCTGGGTAGCTGAATGGCAGGCCAGCGGTCGTGACCACGCCCTTAAACAAGGCGGTGATCGCCGTTCTCACCGGATCGAGGCCTGGTCAGCCTTCCTGCTCGCTGCGATTGAAACGAAGGCCGATATTTCCCTCGTCGAACTGGCGGAGAAACTTGCGGCGGAACATGGTGTCCGCTTTGCGCCGAGCACGATCTGGCGCTGTCTTGACCGTCACGACATGACCGTCAAAAAAAACGGCGCACGCCAGCGAGCAGACACGGCCCGACGTCGCACAGCGGCGCGAGGCCTGGTTCGACGGTCAGCCTGACCTTGATCCGGCAAGGCTGGTCTTCATCGATGAAACTGCCGTCTCGACGAAGATGGCCCGCCTGCGGGGACGGTCACGCCGAGGCACGCGCTGTCGGATGTCCGTGCCCCATGGGCATTGGAAAACCACGACGTTCATCGGCGGGTTGCGCCTGTCCGGCATGACCGCGCCGATGATGCTGGACGGCCCCATGACCGGTGAGTGGTTTGCCGCCTATATCCGCAAGGTGCTCGCGCCAACCCTCTCGCCGGGAGATGTCGTCATTCTGGATAATCTTCCAGCACATAAAGGGGCCGCAGCACGGGAGGCAGTAGAGGCAGTCGGTGCCCGTCTACTATTCCTGCCGCCCTACAGTCCCGACTTCAATCCGATCGAGAACATCTTCGCCAAGATGAAGGCGTGGATCAGACGGGCTGCTCCCAGAACCCTCGACGCCCTTCAGAATACGATCTGCGGGGCGATGGACGATATCTCTCATAGCAATGCCGCCGCCTGCTTCACCGCCGCAGGATATGAACCAGAATGATCGGATTATGCTCTAGTTGGTATGTTTTGGAACGTGGTCGAGACAGATAAATTTCCAATCATGACCTCTGATAGGCCTTTAGTAGGAAGTAATGGTCTCCTTTGTGGTAATAATATTCGAAAAACTGATGGCCATCTTTGTATGGCTTTAAGTCCAAGAAAAATATTTTTGGCGACTAATACAAAAGAATACATGAATAATATACTTAAAAAATCAAATAGACCATTTTATACATTTAATAAAAGAATTTCTGAGTGCTGTAAGAAGTTTGTGTATAGTAACACATCAGATCAGTATTATTTTATAAAAAGACATTTTGGTAGAGAGAAACCCGTAAATCTTGGAATTCCAGATGAAATAATGAATTTTACAGATGCGTAGAGAATGCTTTGATTTTGATTATAGGTAAGAAATTGATTTCAAAAAATTCTGCTTTTGGAAACCAACGGACAGCGTGATTTCCATAATTGACAAAACACGTCTGACACCAAGTTATAACCCTGTGCGCTGCCCTCTAGCCGTAACTGGCAGATCAGCATCTCAAGACCTCTTCAGAGGCCACCGTGCAGCGAAGCCATGACAAGCTTATGTACGGTGTAGATATAAAGGGCACACATTCTTCGCGGATGGGTGCCCTTTTTTCACCTCCGCATAAGCACCACATTCCCTGCCGTGGGTTCGATTCCCGTCGCGGAAGCCACCTTCAGCACATGCCCGGCCCAAGCATCCAAAGCCGCAGACCGTTCCTTCAGGAACTCATGTCGCTGATACACGGCGGCCACGCCACTTATGGCTCCCTCCGTATGGTTCAGCACCTTATCAGCCACATGGGGGCCAATGGCTAAACGGGCCATTGTGGTCACACCCGTGCGCCGCAGGTCATGGAGCCGCCATCCGCTTGCGGGCAGGGCGGAGGGCTTCTTTCCCGTGTTTTTTGGTCCTCCGGGGGCGTTGGTAGCCCGCTCCTGTTCCATCAGAGCTTCCAGCCGCTCTTTGCCGTCAGAAAAGCCAGATATGGGCGTCCGGCCCGTATTGGTGAATACAAACGGAGAGACGGCCCCGGTTTTTCTGTCAGTCTGCCGGTGCAGGGAGGCCAGAACCTGCCGGGCAGGCTCGGACAGGTGGACGATATGCTCTTTGCCGTTCTTGGTGCGGCTGGCCGGAATGGTCCATGTGATCAGGTCTGGCGTTATTTCTTCCCACCGCATCCCCGCAACCTCACTCCGGCGCTGGAGCGTGAGAACAAGCAGCCGAAAGAACGGGCCAAAAGCATAGGGCATCTGGCAGGCGGCTCGCCATGTCGCGCCTAACTCGGCATCGGTCAGCACACGGTCACGGGATACCTCACGGCCTTCTACCACGACATGAGCAAAGGGGTTTTCCTCCACCAGTTGGCGCTTCACCGCCCAGCCATACAGAGCGCGGCCATAGGACAGCAGGCGGCGGGCTGTGGTCGGGTGCTGTTCCGCCACATCATCCAGCCGAGTCTGCACCTCCGCCACGGTCATGGCATGGGCTGGCCGGTTCAGCATGTCCGCAAAATTAAGCCGCAGGCGGCGCGGGGCTTCCGTGCGGTGGCTCTCGCTACTGTCCCGCAGGGCGTTGCTGGTCCAGCGGTCTATGAGGGCTTCAAACGTGAGGGCATTGGCCGCAGCCTGTCTGGCATCCTCTATGGCCTGCTGCTGGAAGGCCTGAGCAACGGCTTTCTTCTCTTCGGCAGGGTGGCCACCCGCCAGAACCTTGCCGCGAGCCGCCTCTGCCAGCTTGCGGGCATGTGCCAGGGTCAATTCCCCATACTGGCCCAGCACCAGCCTGCGGCCCTTACCTCCAAAGCGGTAGTTGAACACGAAGGTCTTGCTGCCGGTTGCGTTCACACGGATGGCAAAGCCCTTCACCTCGCTATCCGTAAACATCACGTCCCGCTTTCCCGGCGGACAGGTGAGGGCGTCTATTCCCGATTTTGTAAACTTCATGCCGAACCTTCTGTTACACCTTATACACCTCACCAAACCGTGAGGTGTAGCAGTCTGAGAAGGAAAAAACTGAGGGAAAACAGTATATTATCTATGAGTGTTACACCTATACACCTTGTACACCTGCTTTTGGTGTAGCGCCGCCCTCCGTTTTTCCTCTCTCACCCGCTGATAGACTTTTCCGGAGTCGCTCCGGAGTCATTTGAAAAGGTAACCCGTGCAGCTTGCTGCGTCACGTTGCGTCATAGCCGTTCGGTAATATGAGGGAAAACAAGGGTTTTTGCGGCTCTTTGCATCTGCCTGCGTCTTAACGGTATCTCACCGCCACTGACTCTTAATCAGCGGGTCCAAGGTTCGAGCCCTTGTGCGCCCACCAATCTTTTCAAAGATTAAGGTGGATTCCAGACGCTAGAGTCTGATGATGGTTGTTTAAGACCGTTCACGCCATTTCATGCTTTTACAGTCCAATGGGGCCGCTAGTTTTCTATTGGAAAACAGTGCGTAACGTAATCTGGCGTCCTGATCTTGTAGAAACTCAGTTTTATTTCTGTATTTCGAAGATAATAAAAAGCCCCGGCATATTTTTGATGCCGAGGCTTTTTACAAACGAAAGCTTTTGGACGCTTAGAGTTTATCGATCCCGCTTTTAACGGTATCTTTTACGTCACCGGTAGTTTTCTGCACTTTGCCTTTCAGGTTCTGTGCAATGCCTTCGGCTTCAAGACGTTCATTGTCTGTCAGCTTGCCGGTTTCTTCCTTCACCTTGCCTGCAACCTGATTAGCAATGCCGGTTACTTTGTCTTTCATGGAGCTCATTGAGATATCCTCCTTAATTCTATGCAATCTAAACGTAGGGATTTGAGTTCAGTTCCTCGAAGAACGCACAAAAAATTTTAGACGTGGCATTCTGGAAGTGATTTCGCGATGAATTATCTTTTCGACCTGTGTTCAGTCGCGTGGCAAAAATCTTTTGAAGCAACTGTTTGTTATTCAGTCTAAATATAACAGTTGTGGCTGCTTAATGTCCCATTACAGCACTAATGACTAATGCCATCTGGTGATGAAGGATAAGCAGACGAGCTCTGATTATGGTTCTTGGTGGTCTGTTGCTTTACATTGACTGTAAACGCCTCCCAAGACTGTAAAAATATGAGGAGATGCTTTTTCCTTGGCGGAGTGTTCTCCATGCTGAGTTGAGTTCTCACCGTAATTTACGCTGTGTATGATGATAAGGTGGAGCGTTAGGTCAGTAAGTGCGAAAAAAACGTAGATACAAAATATGTAGATACGAAATGTCTGGCGAGGGTATGGAAAGCGTGTTGTCTCAGGGTGATCTGTTCAGTGTATGGGACGACGAGCGTGATGAGCGCGCGTTGCCTCCTGTTGAACAGGAACTTTGGGAGAAGCTGGCGCGGTCCGCATTCCGGAGAAAATTTCATTTAAATAAAGATGATTTATCATATCTCGAGGATAAAACTCTGCCCGTTGTGCTGGAACATGGGGCAGAGTTTATCACCAGACGGCTAGCTCCTGCGCACCCGGCTCGTGATGGCAAACAGACCCCATGGAAGGGGCATCCTGTTTTTGTAGCCCAACATGCCACAGCAACATGCTGCCGATCCTGTCTTGAAAAATGGCATCATTTTTCAAAAGGAACTCAGTTAACTGTCTGGCAGCAGCGCTATGTCCTGGCTGTTATTGCGGCGTGGCTGGAGCGGGAAGTGCCACGAGACGAATAGACGGGCGCTTGACCCGTGAACAAATTTTTGACGCCGTCTTTGATCTGATCTGACTTCAACTTTTGCTCTGCCATTATAGAAAGCGACAGAGCAGAGTTAGTAAAATCCCTGTTCTGCCCAATGGAAGAGCTAAAAAATCCTGAGATAATTCATGAAGCTTTAGGGGGCTGAACTTCCCGGTCCATCAGCAGGGCTGTCACAGCATTTTTGAAAGGTGTGAACGAGTCCGCAAGGCGAATACCGGCCTGTCGAAGCTGGCGGAAAGGCGCGCCATCATGTGTATAGAGCGTGGCAATTCCGTTGGTTCCGGCAAAGAGCGGAGCTGTTATCAGGCGGTGCTGGCGTTCAAAGCGTCGTAAAGCCCGTGCATCTCCGGCATCACCAACGGTTGAAAATGCTTTAGCAACTTCTGTTGCCAGTGTTTCCTGCCCGCGCAGACCAAGATTGAAGCCATGAGCGGTAATCGGGTGCATTCCTACGGCGGCATCGCCCACAAGTGCTAGGCGGCGCGCGGCAAAGCGATGTGCATAGACACCCTTCAGCGGGTAAGCGTGCCGGGTGCTGACAAGGCGCATCTGGCCCAGCCGGTTGCCAACGCGCTGCATGATTTCCTGATTAAAGGCATCTCGGGGCATATCCAGCAGGCGCTGGATATCGTCCGGGGGGAGTGTCAGCACGATGGAGGACGCCATGCCATTGACGGGCAACAGGGCGACCGTCTGGCCCTCATCAAACCATTGCGTTGCAACATTGTGGTGCGGGGACTCATGCGCCATGCGGCACACCAGCATGCTGCGTTTGAAGTCATGAATAATCGCCCCGATCCCGGCACGCCGCCGGGTGGGAGAGAAACGCCCGTCTGCCCCGACCACCAGTTGCGCAGCCGTCTGGCCATGCGAATGGTGGACAACAGCCTCTGCCGGGTTTTGCCGGACCGTTTCAACGGATGTGGAGTCCAGCAGCGTGATGCGTGGGCGTTCTGCCGCCGCCGCAAACAGGGCGCGCCGGATATGGTTGTTGGAGACAAGCCAGCCCAGAGCATCCACCCCTTGCCCGTTTGTATCAAAACGTAGCGGGTGCGGAAACTTGCCTGTTTCTACGCGGGCTTCCCGAAGCGGGCAGATGGCGGATTCCGGAATATAATCCCACGCACCATTTTTTTGCAGGGTATGAACTGCATGGTGCGTGAGGGCAATTTCCCGCCCGTCAAAAGACGGCTCTGCCCAGACGGCACGGGGAGCGCGTTCCAGCACCGTGACAGACAGACCGGCACTTTCGAGAGAAAGTGCTGTAGCCAGTCCGACCGGCCCCCCTCCGATAATGGCAACATCTGTCTGTGCTGGTGTGGTCATGGTCTCAGGTCCTGTCTGCGGCAAAGGTGACGGGTTTGCCAGTCCATGTCGCGGTAAACTCTGCCGGGTCCGGCCGTTTGGGTGTAGGCAGATCACCCTGCGGTGTACCGATAAACAGGAAGCCCGCCAGACGGTGAGGTGCCGGGAAACCGATCTCTTCCGCAAGAACAGGATCTTCCACTACATCGCCAGAAACCCAGACGCCGCCAAAGCCTGTCGCGTGCAGGGCGTTCAGCACGTTCATGGTTGCAGCGGCAACGGCCATTTCCTGCTCCCATAACGGAATTTTATGGTCAGGGCGCAGATGCATGCCGAGGGCCAGAATCAGCGGCATGGTTGAAAAACGCTTACGGCGCTTTTCAATTTTAAATTCCGGAGCCTCTGCATCCAGCCGCTTCATGCTGGCGATGATGCGTTCGGCCATAACAGGACGGGCTTCCCCCTGAATAATGACATAACGCCAGGGCCGCAGCTTGCCGTGGTCAGGGGCGCGCATGGCGGTAGCCAGAATTTCGGCAAGCTGGGTCTCTGACGGGGCGGGGTCTGCCAGATGGTCGCAGGAGGCGCGGGTCAGAAGCATGTCCATGGGTGTCATGATCAAAGGTCCTGTTTCAAACAATGAAGAAAGAAGCCTGTTCAGACGGGGAAAGGCGGCAGAGGCTGGCCTCCCAGCAGGTGCAGGTGGAAATGCGGCACTTCCTGCCCGCTATTTTCCCCCGCATTGGTAATCACGCGATATCCGGTTTCATCCAGCCCGAGATCGGAGGCAATTTTTCCGGCGGCCTTCATGACACCGGAAATTTCATCCTCAGATGCGCTTTTTGTAAAATCAATAAATGAGACATAAGGTTTTTTTGGGATAATCAGCACATGCACCGCCGCTTTGGGGGCAATGTCCTGAAACGCCAGAACCCACTCATTTTCAAAAACCTTTTTGCAGGGAATATCTCCCCGCAGAATTTTGGCAAAAATGTTTTCCGGGTTGTAAGGCCCTGTTCCTTTAACAGCCATAACTTATCCCTTTTTTGACAAATTTTCTTTAGGACGAGAGGCTTTTTCGGCAATACCGCTTGTCCCTTCGCGGCGGCGCAGCTCCGCCCAGACGTCTTCTGGCGCTACACCCGCATCCACCCACAGAACAATAAGGTGGTAGAGGACATCGGCACTTTCACCAACCAGAAGATCCTTGCGGCCAGCCACGGCTTCAATCAGACATTCTACCGCTTCTTCCCCAAATTTCTGGGCGACCTTGTATGTGCCGCGAGAAAGAAGGCGGGCGGAGTGGCTCAGGCTCGGGTCTGTGCCCTTACGGCTCAGGACAACCTGATACAGCCGGTCCAGCACGGTTTCATCCGCGGACTGAGAAAGCGTGTCTTCCAGAATCTCTTTGGCCTTCACACTCTTTTTTGCAGGCGCGGCCTTCTTCGGACTGCTTTTTGGCGCGGCTTTTGTGCTGGCTTTGGAAGGGGCCTTTACCGGCGTCTTGATGCTGGGCTTTTTGGTCATGTGCGGGGATTTGCCTGAAAAGAGAGTGGGTTGGGACGGACGGGCAGACCGGCTTCAGCCAGCGCGGTTTTAACCTGAGACACTGTAAACTGGCCAAAATGAAAGACGCTGGCGGCCAGAAGTCCGGTGGCGCCTGCTTCTGCCCCTTCCACAAAATGCTTTAGCTCTCCCACACCGCCTGAGGCGACAATAGGAAGTCTGACGGCCTGTGTTGCTGCTTTCAGCAAGGACAGATCAAAACCTGAGCGGGTGCCGTCCCGGTCCATGGAGGTCAGCAGGATTTCTCCGGCGCCTCGCTCCGCTACGTCCCGGCACCAGTCAATTACGTCGCGTCCGGTCGGGGTGCGGCCACCGTGGGTATAGACTTCCCATTTGCCGTCCGATGTCTGGCGGGCATCAACGCCGACCACTACGCACTGGCTGCCGAATTTCTGAGCAGCCTCGTTAATCAGGTCTGGCCGGGAGACGGCTGCGGAATTCATGGCGCATTTATCCGCCCCCGCCAGCAGCAGGCGGCGCATGTCATCCGTGGTGCGGACCCCCCCGCCGACCGTCAGCGGCAGAAAAATCCGTTCTGCTGTGCGGCCCACAACATCCAGAATGGTATCACGGTTTTCATGGCTGGCTGTGATGTCCAGAAAGGTCAGTTCATCAGCCCCGGCGGCGTCATACAGGGCGGCCTGTTCCACAGGGTCCCCGGCGTCACGCAGTTCAACAAAGTTCACGCCTTTGACAACGCGCCCGTTCTTGACGTCCAGACAGGGGATAACCCGGAGTTTCAGCATCAGGCCAGAACCTTCAGAGCCTCAGCCGGGGAGACCCGGCCATCATACAGTGCCCGGCCAACAATTACGCCTTCAAGGCCCGGTGTGTCATCTGCTGCTTTGCGCAGAGCGGCCAGATGGTCGAGATTGCCCACCCCGCCGCTGGCGATCACCGGCACCGAGACGGTGTTGGCGAGGGCGACGGTCTGGTCAATATCCAGCCCGTCCAGCATGCCATCGCGGCTGATCTCCGTGAAAATAATGGCGGCCACCCCGGCTTCCTGCATCCGCAGGGCGAGTTCTGTTGCCTGCATGTCAGAAACTTCGGCCCAGCCTTCCGTTGCGACATGGCCGGAGCGGGCATCAATCCCGGCGACGATCTGACCGGGGAAAATGCGGCAGGCTTCTCTGACCAGAGCGGGATTTTTCACCGCGACCGAGCCGAGAATAACCCGCGTGACACCGGCTTCCAGCCAGGAGGCAATGGCCTTCATATCCCGCAGGCCGCCGCCAAGCTGCATCGGCACCGTGGTGGCATTCAGAATGGCCTGTACCGCAGGAGCATTGGCAGACTGGCCTGCAAAGGCTCCGTTCAGATCCACCGCATGCAGCCATTTGAACCCGGCATCACACCACGCGCGGGCCTGAGCCGCCGGATCATCTGAATAGACGGTCGCATCTTCCATTTCCCCGCGGCGCAGGCGCACGCAGGCTCCATCCTTCAGGTCAATAGCCGGGTAGAGAGTGAGCGGGCGGGAGGAAGGAGAGAATGCAGTCATGTCCGGTGTTTCAGCCTGAGAGGAGAAGGAGGGCTCCACAAGGGGAGAGCGCACGGTATCAAGAAGTTTGGTGAAGAACAGCCCGCTCACCGTCTGGTCTCCCATTCGCGCAAAGTGCGGATGGGTGCCCCAGTGCAGGAATCCGGCTTTCTGGAACAGGGAGATGGCGGCTGTCTGGGTGTCGGGCACATCCATATTCATGACCCGGAAGCCCATGCTGCGGGCGGCGTTTTCCACCTCATGCAGCAGCGCGCCCCCCAGCCCCCGGTTGCGGGCGTAAGGGGCAACAAACAGGTGCATCAGCGTGATGCACATAGCCTGACATTCATTATTGCGCGGGGCACGGACGAGCTGGGCGCAGCCGACGATCTCTCCCTTCAGCCGCACCACAAACAGCATGCGCTCGGGGACCAGCAGCAACCCTTTGAAGTAGCGTTCCAGAACCTGCCGCCCCTGCGGCTGGCCCCACCCAAAACCACCGCCATCCAGAATGGCGGCGTCCGCGGCTTCACACAGAGCCTGAAGATCATCATCCGTCAGGGAGAGAACGCGCTGAACAAGTTTGCTTTTAGACATAGACATCGCAGAGGGTTTCCGGAGTCCAGCTCAGAAAATTGGCCAGAATCTGCAAGCCAACGGTCTGGCTTTTTTCGACATGGAACTGTGTTCCGGCAACATTCCCGTTGCACACGATGGCAGGGACCGCACCGCCATAATCCGTGGTGGCAATCAGGGTATCGGGCTTCGTGTTTCTCAGCGCATAGGAATGGACAAAATAGCCGTGGGGGGCGGCGCCGAGCCCTTCCGTGAGCGGGTGAGAACGGGTGAAGTTCAGCTCATTCCAGCCCATCTGCGGCATCCGCAGGCCGGGGGCGTCCATGGGGGCAATTTCGCCCGCAATCCAGCCAAACCCTTCCGTTGTGCCATGTTCCAGCCCGCGCTCGGCCATCAGCTGCATGCCGACGCAAATTCCCAGAAAGGGCGTGCCCGCGCGGGTGGCCGTCAGAATGGCGTCTTTCAGGCCAGAGACGGACTCGAGCCCGCGGGCGCAGTCAGCAAACGCCCCCTGACCGGGCAGGATGATGCGGTCCGCCGCTCGGACATCTGCCGGGGAGCTGGTAATCCGTACCGAGGCTTCAAGGCCCGAAAGCTCTGCCGCCCGTGCGGCCGCACGGGCGGCAGAAGCCAGATTGCCGCCTTCATAATCAACGACGGCAATGGAGAGGGATCTGGTCATAAGGACCTCGCACGTCTGATTCCTCTCAGGAACCGGGCCTTCCCGGCGTCTGAGCAGAATGAGGTTCGGGGAAGAAAGTCTCGGGGTGCCTTATAGCACACCCTTGGTGGAGGGAATGCTGCCCTGCATCCGCGGGTCTGCTTCCACGGCCATGCGGAGGGCTCTTGCCAGCGCCTTGAACGCGGCTTCCGCAATATGATGGCAGTTTTTGCCGGCCTTTTGCGTCAGGTGCAGGGTGAGCATGCCGGACATGGCAAAGGCGCGGAAAAACTCTTCCACCAGTTCCGTATCCAGTTCCCCAATCCGGTCCCGGTCGAAGGTTGCGTCCCATGCCAGAAACGGGCGGCCAGAGAGGTCCACCACGGCTTCACACAGGGCTTCATCCAGCGGCACCAGCGCATGGCCAAAACGCCGCACGCCGCGCTTGTCACCAAGTGCCTGCCGCAGGGCCTGCCCGATGGCAATGCCGGTATCTTCCACCGTGTGGTGGCCATCAATATGGAGGTCACCTTTTACAATCACGGTCAGATCCAGCAGGCCATGTTTGGCGAGGGCCGTCAGCATATGGTCAAAAAAACCAATGCCCGTATCAATGTTGGCCTGTCCTGATCCATCCAGATCAAGAGTGACGGCAATATCGGTTTCGCTGGTAACGCGATGCAGGGTGGCGTGGCGTGCTGTGTTCATGGTGGGGAGCTTTATAGCGGAAGACCGGCCCCGACACCATGAGGCAGGTGCCGGAAGGCTGGAAGTGTGTCAGCTTTTTGGAACATTCTGCTCAAGTTCCGCAAGCCACAGGGCCGCATTGCCATCGGAGGGGGCGCGCCAGTCCCCGCGGGGTGAGAGACTGCCTCCTGCCATGATCTTTGGCCCGTTGGGCATGGCGGAGCGTTTGAACTGGCTGGTGCCAAAAAAGCGGCGCAGAAAGATGTGCAGCCAGTGGCGGATGGTGGGCAGGTCATACGCCATGCGGTCCTGCTCCGGGAAGCCGGGAGGCCAGCTACCGGAGGAGGCATTCTGCCAGACCTGTTCCGCCATGAAGGCAATGCGGGAGGGCGTAAAGCCGTAACGCAGCACGTAAAACAGTGTGAAATCATGCAGGGCATACGGGCCGATGATATCTTCCGTGCTTTGCGGCCCGTTTTCCCCCACCGGCACCAGTTCTGGCGAGATTTCCGTGGCCAGAATGGTGGAGAGCAGGGGGGTGACGTCCGGTGAAAAATGCCCCGAGGCAATGGCCCAGCGGATAATGTGCTGGATCAGTGTTTTCGGGAGTCCGGCATTGACGTTGTAATGCGCCATCTGGTCCCCCACACCGTAGGTGCACCAGCCCAGCGCCAGTTCTGAAAGGTCGCCGGTGCCGATCACCATTCCCTGATGCATGTTGGCGAGCCGGAACAGGAAATCTGTCCGGAGTCCGGCCTGAACATTTTCAAACGTAATGTCATGCACAGGTTCACCCTGAGCAAAGGGATGTTTAATTTCGCGCAGCATCAGGCTGGCGGCCGGGCGAATATCCAGAACCTCGTTCCCGGTGCCCAGTGCGGCCATCAGAGCTTGTGCGCTGGCCAGTGTTTTTTCTGTCGTGCCGAAGCCGGGCATGGTGTAGCCCAGCACAGCGCTGCGGGGCCAGCCGAGTTCATCCGCGGCTCTGACGGCCACCAGCAGAGCCTGTGTGGAGTCCAGGCCGCCCGATATGCCAATCACCATGCGTTTGACGCCACTGGTGCGGAGCCGCTGCTTGAGGGCGGAGACCTGAATGGTAAAGGCCTCAAAACAGTCCTGCGCCAGCCGCTCCGGATCATTGGGAACAAAAGGAAAGCGGGAGAGGGGGCGGCGCAGGCCAAGACTGGTTACGGGCGGAGCAAGGGTCAGGCGGATGCGCCGCCATGCCGGGGTCTTGGGCTGCATGGCATGGGCATTGGCGGCAAATGTGCCCATGCGCAGGCGCTCCTGCCGGAGCAGGGTGAGGTCAATATCCGCCACCACATGCCGGGAGCCGGAGGGGAAGCGCTCACTCTGAGCCAGCACCTCACCATTTTCAAAAATAGCAATCTGGCCGTCCCACGCGACATCGTTTGTGGATTCGCCCTCTCCGGCGGCGGCGTAGAGGTACGCCGCGACACACCGGGCAGACTGCGCCCGGCACAGCAGGGTGCGGGTTTCCGCTTTGCCCACAGTAATATCGCTGGCGGAGGGGTTTACCAGAATGGTGGCCCCGGCGAGGGCGGCCAGTGTTCCCGGAGGCACCGGCACCCAGAGGTCTTCACACAGTTCCACCCCAAGGCAAAATCCCGGCAGGTCTTCTGCTTCAAATAACAGATCTGTGCCGAAGGGGACGTCCGCGCCGTTCAGGCGCAGTGATTGGCCTTGTGTGGCGATACCGGGCGTAAAGTGCCGGGCTTCATAAAATTCACGGTAATTCGGCAGGTAGCTTTTGGGCACGACGCCCAGCACCGTGCCCCGATGGATGAGAACGGCACAGTTATAGAGTGCATTGTCATGCCGCAGAGGGGCCCCGACCACTAGTACGGGCAGCAGATCGGCCGAGGCGGATGCCAGATCCGCAATGGCCTGTTCGATAGCATCCAGCAGGGTTTCCTGCTGGCGCAGATCATCTATTGCGTATCCCGATAACCCCAGTTCCGGAAAGACACACAGCACAGCGCTGTCCTGCCCGCAGGCCTGAGCGGCTTCCAGTGTGCGTTGCATGTTGGTGGCCGGATCTGCCAGGGCAACAGGAACAGTGCAGGCTGCGACACGGGCAAACCCCTGATGATACAGCGCGTGAAATGCAGAAGCCGACAACGTGTTCCATCCTTATCCTGATGGGCAAAGAACTCCTGAACATGATTGCAGAGAAGTGGAGTTGCGCCAACTCAGGGACTTTCAGGGTTTTCTGTGGGGCACGGTTGGGGAGGGGAGAGGCCTTTCAAAATAAACGAAAAAAATATCAAAAAGCCTCTTGCGTGTTTGGCCGAACCCCCTTAGAAGGAGGCCATCCAATGCGGGCGTAGCTCAGGGGTAGAGCACAACCTTGCCAAGGTTGGGGTCGTGGGTTCGAATCCCATCGCCCGCTCCAAATTTTCATGAAAATTTGAGTGGTTAGCATAAAGGTCGCGTGAGCGGCCTTTTTTGCGTTTTGGGGGGGTGAAGTGCCTCCTACTGAAGTCTGTCCAATCCTCCTTTCTGGCGACTTCGGAGGGTGCTTAATCCTGTGGCTCCCAGACTAAGGCCACAGGAAAAAACGGGCGGATTAAGAGAGTTTTTAAGACTCAGCCGTTCGGTCTTTGGCTGCTCTCTGCACCAGCCTGATCCAGTCATGGCGGCTTTCTACCAGTTCAACCACGCGCTGTTTATGCGCCTCCTGCTCCGTCACGCTGCTGGTCATGGAGGTGTGATGAACGCGATATTCCGCCAGAATTTTTGGAACATGCGTGCCCTGTAGGCCAAGTTCCGCAAAAGAGCACCACAGGTCATAATCTTCCCACCCCATGGCGGAGCGGCTGACATAATAGCCTCCGGCAGCGGCCCATGCCCATTTTGCGACAAGCGCCATGGCATCAATATAGTTACCAGCAACAAGTTGCATCGGGTGGTAGGGTTTATCGCCCAGCAGTTTGTGCAGAGTTGGTTCTCCAAACTGTTCCAGAATCGGGTAGGCATAGGCCGTCATGTCGTTTGTGGCGGCCGCAAGGTCCGCACAGGCGTCTTGCAACAGCCGGTTATCGGCATCCAGAGGGAGGAAAAAGGGTGTTTCTGCATGGGTGACGCCGCAGTTCCGTGCTCCGCCCAGCCCTGCATTGACGGTTGTTTTGAGCAGAATAAGCCGGTTGAAGCGTGCGCTGTGTCGCGTCATCCATGCGGTTATTAAAGGAACGGATGCGTCTGAAGAGCCATCATCCACCACAACCAGATCAAGCACAGGCATGGTCTGGGACCGAACCGAGTCCAGAGCCTCCAGAATAAAGGTTTCATAATTATAAGAGGTGATAATGACGGTGACAGGTGCTTCCTCCAGCCCGTCCTGATGGAACAGAACCTCATGCGGAGGGACATCCGGCAGGCCTTTGCCACGGTAAGTGCCGCGGGCAATCTGGAGTTCAGAAGCACGGGCTGCCGCCTGTTCTCCGCCGAGTCCTTCAAGAAGACTGTCAAATACCAGAGCCTGTCGCTGCGGGCCAAAATACCACAGGGACCCATGATAGGCTGCGTCCGCCATGCGCTGGCGTAAATCCGGGTTATCCAGCAGGGCAACCAGAGCGGCTTCCCACTCCTGAGGTGTATCCGCCAGAAAACCGCTCACACCCTCCACGACGCACTGCCTGAACGGCGTGGTCGGGGAAACAATGGAGGGAACACCGGCCAGAGCGGCTTCAAAAAACTTCAGTTCACTTTTGGCGTTGCAGAAAAGGGAGCCGCTTTCCAGTGGAGCGATGGCGATATCAAACCGCGCGGTTTCCGCAGGCAGGTCGGGCAGCGGGACCATATCCCGCCATTCAATCTGGTGCGCTACTGGAGTCAGTTCCGGGAATTCATTCATCAGCAGCACAGGCTGGTGATTGCCCGGTTCCCGGAACAGAACGAGGCGAAGGTCCGGCCGCTCCCGCATCAGGTTGGCCAGAATACCTGCAACACCAGCAAAATCACGCTGATGCGTGCGGGAGCCGGTGGCATAGCCGATGCGTAGAAGACCATCTGATCCGGTCCATCGTTTTTTACGCATGGCCATGCGGCTACGGCGCAGAGCATCCGTATCAAATGTATTGGGGACAGTATAGGTTAGCGGTTTATTGATGCGCATCAGCCCTGCGAGTGTATCGGTCGGGGCCAGACACAGGTCAGAACGCATCAGAGTGCGTCGCATTTCTGTGAAAACGGTCTCAATACGTTGCTCGGTCGCACCAATGCTGCGGATACCGTCAATAATATCAAACCGTGCCATATGCGGCAGGAACGTGATGTCATCGGTATCAAAAATAACGTCCGCCCCGTTTTCGCGCGCCAGTTGCAGCAGAATATCGACGTGCCCGCTAAACTCCACGCGCCAGAGAATCACGACAGTTGCCCAGCTCAGATCATCCGGATTGACCTCTGCGCAGGGCTTCCAGCGGGCTTCATGACCAGCCCGGATGCAGGCTGCCGCATTCCGGATACAGCGATATTGTACGCCGGGGGACTCCGGCTCACCCGCCACAAACAGGATTTTGCGGCGCGGGCTGCGCTGCGCAACAGGCGGACAGGAGGGGAGTTTTTCTTCCTGTTCAGACGGGGGAGGCGTTGCCGGTTCACTTGAGGGCGCACTGATCAGAACGGGAGGTTCGGGCTGATCCAGTTCAACGGGCGGTGGAATGGCAATATCTGGTGTGTACAGAGTGGGTGGAATCGGCAGGTCAGGCACAAAAGGGGCCATTGTGCCACGCACCATTGTGCGGGCCAGTGAGCGGAGGAAGCCCGCCGGGGTTGAGAGAAAACTCCGCAGGGCATTCAGCCCTTCCGTGCGGCTCATGATTTCCTGAGAAAAGGCTGACCACACGTCCGCGTTCTGCCGAAGATGAGAGAGAGCCTGAGACAAAGCCTGCGAGAGGGCCGTATTGGCCTGTGTGAGTGCAAGACACTGGTTGCGCCAGAAGGTTCCATAAGTAACAAGAGTTGAAATGTCAGAATTCAGACGATTTTTTTCAGTATTCAGTGTTGTTTCGAGAGATGTTTTATCTTCTCTGAGGTCTGAGAACCGTAGGCGTTCCTGACAAAGCTCGGTCTGAAGGCGCTGTATCTGTTCCTTCTGGCGTGACAGTAAAGCCTTATCCTCCCAGAACTGCCCGGCCTGACTGAAGCGCTCACGCAACAATGTTTTTTTGAGGAGGGCGTCTCCAGAGCCACTGGCGGCTTTGGTGAGGAGGAAATGGATATCCGGGGTTTCGGGAGCGGTTGTTGCAAAAACGCCCAGCCCGTTCGCGTGGAAAAAACTGAAAGTCGGGTACGTCTTCTCAAGCTCTTCCCATATTTTTCCCGCGGCAGGAGCGGCAATGCCGCTGAGCAGCACGAGAGATCCGGCGGGAAGCAGGCCCAGTTCCATTTTCAGATGGTCAGGGTTCTGCCATGCGGGGTGAGCGTAATAATATAATGTGGAGTCGGCAGCGCTACTGGCGGAAAAATGCCGCGCTTCTATGAAGCGTGTTGGCAGACTCCGGGTGTGGATGGCCTGTTTCAGGGTCGTGCTGACGGAGCGGCTTGCGCCGATGAGAACCAGAGTCTCCGGGGCTAGCGTTTCAAGCAGCCAGAGCATAAACGGCAGATGCCCGCAGTCTGCTGTGTCGCCCTCCACCAGAGTAATCTGTGTAAAAAAAGCCTCAGACTCCATGGCGCAGAGCGATGCAACAGAGGAGACGGGCTTACGGGACGGTAAATCTGATAAAGATGCAGGCATGGAGAAGCACAGAACCCTGATTTTAAGTCGGGAGACTATTTTGCCGGGAACTGTCTATTTGACAATCTGAAAGCAGATTTTTCCGACATTTAGTACTAATAATGACAGGATCGGGTTGAACATTGTTCTTTATCTAATTTTGGTTACCTGTCTCTTTTTAAAAACTTTTGCGAAAAAAATCGTTAAAGCTTGAGAATACTCATAAGATGCTTGCATGTTCGTGTTGGCTTCGCCTAAAACGAAGCCTGACGTTAGTGTGCCGCTATATGGGTGTGAGCCGATCGTGCCTTGTAGAGCGGGCGTAGAAAAGGACGGATAAAATGGCGATTATCACCGTTGCCGGTGCGTCGGGAGGGACCGTACAGGTCACTGTTGACGGGGCTATGAACACCGCGTTCGTAGGCCGGACACAGGCTCTTGCGGACCAGCTTTCTGACCAGCTTAACAATCAGGGCATTCTTGATGCCCGCTATCTGAACACTGGTTCAAATAGTAAAGCCTCCAGCACCAGCAACCAGTCCGGTTATGGTGTGATCACGGCTGCTGGTTCCTACCAGGTTTCCGGCGACTTCCGCTGGCTGACCGTTGGTGCGAACTCTGCAACGACGGCTCCGAGCACGGCTCTGGACGCCTGGGTCAACATCGATGCGACCAAAGTCAGCACCGAATATCTGAGCGTTGTTGCTGGCACCACGCAGGGCGTCAGCTTCCGCGCTGGTTCTCAGGGCGGTCTGTTCGTCGGTGGGTCTGGTGACAACCTGTTCCAGGGTGATTATCTGGACCACAACCCGGGTGCATGGGATATCCGCACGGGTGCGGGGAATGACATCATCAACAGCGGCAATGGTAACGACACCATTTACGCTGGCGCCGGGAACAACACCATCACTCTGGGCACGGGCGTGAACTATGTTCACTCCGACGGTCAGGACACGATCACGGCAACCTCTGGTGTGCAGAGCATTACCCTGAACGGTGGCAGCTCCTTCGTGAACGTGGGCAACAACTCTCTGGTTGTTGACGCTGCGGGCAACGAACAGATCACTGTTGGCGGTGCAAGCACGGTAACGGGTGGCACGCACGACTCCATCAACATGGCCGGCACAACCGGCACGGTTGAAGGTGGTCTGAAGAACACCATTTCCGCTGCACATGGTGACCTCTACACCACGCACACGGATACGGCACTCATCAACGTCAGCGGCGCGCTCACCTTCGTTGGTGGCACGGGCGACACGACCATTACGGCTGGTCAGGCAACCATCTTTGGTTCCAACAACCTGTATGCTCGTCTCGACTCCACCGATGCAACATCCCTGTTCGTTGCAAACGATGGCAACGAAACGCTGGACGGCGCGTCTTCCGCATTCGGTATCCACGCATTCGGTAACGTTGCGGGCACGACCGGTACGCAGACGTTCATCGGTGGTTCTGCTTCCGATACGCTGGTTGGCGGTGTTGGCAACGCAACCCTGACGGGTGGCTCTGGCGCAGCAAACGTCTTCGGCTTCCGCGACGGGATCGCAGGCGCTGACTACACGATCACCGACTTCGGTAGCGCTGCTGGCAACTCTGTGCTGCTGGTTGACTATGACTACACGGCGTCTCAGTTCCAGCAGGATGTGCTGGATAAGGCTGCTCATAACGGCAACAACACGACGATCACCCTGTCTGACGACAGCAAGATCACTTTTGTTGATGTCTCCAGCCTGACGTCCAATCAGTTCAGCGGCCTGAAGTAAAATTCAGCCCTCAATTGGTTTGAGTGTTAAAGGGAACCGGGCCGAAAGGCCCGGTTTTCTTTTGTGAGGACTACTTTTACTTATTTTCCAAGTCTTTATTGTGCTGAGAGAGTGATGCCTGTGAGTGATTTGAGTGAAGATTCAGAAAAAATCAGACAGGTTTTAACGCAGGCCGAAGCCTTGTCAGCCAGCTACCGTGCCAGCGCCCGGATTCAGGGTATGCGGGTTGATGGCCTGCTGCATGAAGCTGGCAGCCTGCGTCATGCGCTGGAAACACAGCGGCATACACTCTCATGGCGTGTTACGGCCCCTTTGCGCGTTGTCCGCCATCTGATGAAAGGGCAATTGCCAACCGGGCAAAAAATCCCCGTCGTCTATCAGCGCGTTCGGGAAATCTATCAGGATGAAGGCCTGCAGGGGGTTACGCAGCGTCTTCAGGCTCGCCTGCCGGGCACCCGGCTGGGGCGAACCGTGGCCCGGTATAGACCGGGTGGGCAGAAACCGGCACCTGCACAGGAGTCTATGTCTCAAAATCCCGCGCTCAAACATAGCGCAGAGCTGAGGCCCGTTACGCCGGAAGAACGGCAGAAAGCGCTTGAGGCCGTTTATACACGACCCCTTGAGGCGGACACTCTTGACCAGCTTACACCGCGTATTCTGATTATTGCCGAACTCACCTTACGGCAGTGTGCAAAATACCGCGTCTGGCAGAAAGAGGAGCAATTGCGGTCTCTGGGATGGACAGTCGATGTGGTGGACTGGCGGGACGCCCAAAAAGCACTTTCAGCGCTGCAACTCTGTACAGAAGTTATTTTTTACAGGGTTCCGGCATTTGAATCTGTTGAAAATCTTCTCCATGAAACGCGGCGGCTGGGTCTGTCCCCCTGGTGGGAGGTGGATGATCTGATTTTCTCTGCTGAACTGTATCAGGAGAACGGAAACCTCCAGACGCTGGACACTGCGGAACAGAAACAGATCCTGTTTGGTGTCAGGCTGTTCAGGAAATGTCTTCTGTCCTGTGACCGCGCGATAGCGTCCACCCGCGTTCTGGCGCAGGCCATGCTGGATGCCGGGATTCCCTCAGCAGTGGTGATTGAAAATGCACTGGACCAGCAAACCATAGAGATTGCGGAAAGTCTGTCAGAACGCGGCGTGCCCACGCATGATACAACGCAGGAAATCCGGATTGTCTATGGCTCCGGCACCAAGACGCATGATGCGGATTTCCGGGTGGCGGCGAGCGGGATTCTTGCCGCGATGCAGAGGGACTCGCGCCTGACCCTGCATATTATTGGCGATCTCACCCTTCCCGAGAGTTTTGAGGCCGTTAAAGAACGGGTGCAAACCCTTGCCGGGCGTGATTACGCGGCCTATCTGGGGCTTCTGGCGCAGGCCGATATAACTATTGCACCTCTTGAGCCAACGATTTTCAATGATGCCAAAAGTAATATCAAATTTCTTGAAGCCGCCGTCCTGAAAATCCCCTCAGTCTGCTCTCCGCGTGATGCGTTTTTACAGGTCATGCAGGACGGGAAAAACGGGCTTCTGGCGGAGGAAGAAAAACAGTGGCGGGATGCGATCCTGCGTCTGGCGGCTGATCCTGACCTGAGAGCACAGCTTGGTCAGCAGGCTTATGAGGATGTTCTGGACCGGTACAGTCCTGCCCAGATTGCCCGGCAGCAGGTTCTGCCGGTTTTTGGACGCCCTGTTGATAAACGGTCTGCCACCAGCCTGCGCGTGCTGTGTGCCAATGTCTACTTCACGCCCCGCTCTTTTGGAGGCGCGACATTTGTCGCGGAAGAGATGGTGCGCCGGTTACAGCGCCTGCCGGATATGGATGTCTCAGTGGTGACATCCCGTCCGGAACTGCACAATCGGGGCAATGCGTCTATCCGCTATAGTGCGGAAGGCGGTCTTGTTCTGGGCGTGCGTGTTCCGCCGGATCATGACCGGGTTGGCGCTCTGGATAATGAGGCCGCAACGGACCTGTTCCGGGGCTGGCTTGCCGCGGTGAAGCCGGATGTTGCCCATTTTCATGCCACGCAAGGCCTTGGTCTTGGCATGTTGCGCGCCTGTATTGAAGCCGGTGTGCCGTATATTGTGACGGTGCATGATGCCTGGTGGCTGTGTGAGCGCCAGTTTATGGTGAAGGCTGACGGGCAGTATTGTTTTCAGGAAAAAATCAATCAGCGCGTGTGTCAGATGTGCGTGCCGGAAGCGCGCCATCTGTCAGAACGGGCGGAAATGATGCGGGCCGCGCTGGAAGGGGCGGCATTGCTGCTTTCGCCCAGTGAGACCCATCGCCAGTTGTTTATTGCCAACGGGGTTTCTCCGGAGCGCATTCTGGTAAACCGGAATGGGTTTGTCTGGCCTGCACAGCCTCGGACCCCGCGTAAGCCCGGCAGCCCGCTGCGTTTTGGGTATGTTGGGGGCACGGAAGATATCAAAGGCTATTCTCTGGTGCGACGGGCGTTTCAGGCTCTGGCGGACAGCAACTGGGAGTTGCGGGTTGTTGATAATAAGCTGAATCTGGGCATTCGCTCCGTTTATACGGAATCCTGGAAAGTCAAAGGGACCGTTACGACCATTCCGGCTTATAAGCCTGAGACAATGGATGCTTTTTTTGACGGAATTGATGTGTTGCTTTTCCCGTCTCAGTGGAAAGAAAGCTACGGTCTGACTGTAAGGGAAGCCCTTGCGCGCGATGTATGGGTGATTGCGACGGGGCCGGGCGGACAGTCCGAAGATCTGGTAGACGGCGTGAATGGTACGGTCATTGCCATTGATGGGCGGCCGGAGACCTTGCAGAAAGCCGTTGAGGCGCTTCTGAAAAACTCTGAACGCCTGACAGGCTACGTCAATCCGTTCAAGCAGCAGCTTGCGACGTTTGAAGAGCAGGCTGCGGAACTGGAAGGGATTCTGCGAGACGTGGTGGAGACCAGAACCGCTAGCGCTCAGTGCCTCGCCGACGGTCTTTCCGCCATTTCAGCCGATCCCACTGATTCATGAGCGTGTAGACCGCGCGCCCTTTCCATGTGGGATGCAGGGTGAGGGGGCGCGACGGATGCTGCCGCAGATAGGCTTCAATCCATTCCGGCTGGAAACCGTTTTCAGTCGGGATAAGTGTGCGCCAGTCTTCAAGATGCGGAATACTGAACGGATTGTCCCGTAAGACTTCCTGTTTGAGGAATGGCACAGTTTCCGTCTGAACCATGTCGCGCCAGTGTGTGTGCATCGGGTTGGCAGGGAAAAAGCGGGCGAGTGGCCTATCAAGATCACTCCATGCCGCATGAAGGGGAATGTTCGCGGCTTTCAGGGCGACGGACAGGCCGAGTTCACCATGCCAGATGATTTCATCCCGCGACATTTCGGCAAATGGAAGGGTCAGAACACGCTGGACTGAGGGCGTGCGAAAGGCTGCCTGCGACAGTCCGATAAACCAGGATTGCAGATGCGGGGTTATGGCGCGTGAGGCCACCAGCCCCCAGGCGGGACGCTGATTTGCCTTCAGTTTTTTCAGCAGAGGAGGCAGCGGCGTGAAGGGGCCAAAAACGCTGTCATTAGCAAAAAGGATGTAAGGCGCGTCTTCAACGAGTCCTTTTTGCAGTAAAAATTGCCATGCTCCAAAATCCAGACCGCCATTTGGCCTCTTCCACGCCTGAATTCCATGGTTATTACAAAATTTCTGTGTGCTTTCATGAATAGTCTCTGCACCAGAGAGAATAATGTGCAGAACAACACCACAAGATAATAGGTTTTTCAGGTAAAAACGGGTATGAAGAGGAATGTTCCCATCCGGGACATAGCATGCAAACAGGCAGATTGTTCCTGTGGGCAAAACGGTGGATGAAGTGCTTTCAACCTGTTTTTTTGTGATGCCTGCGGGAAAAATCGGAACTGATTGCATTTTTAATTTGGTTTTTCCGGTGAAATATGACTATCAAGCCGCGAGCGTTGCTGATTATAGTAGCCTAAGAATTGTTACTCACATAGTTCTGTCTGAAAGGGAGTTAAAGTCTCAATGAGCAAGGCCTTTATTGCTGCGGTGATCCAGGACTCGATCAACTGCACCGGCGTTGCCGCCAATCAGGCTGCGAACGACCTTCTGGATGCGATTGTAGAAGAATTGAAGCGTGAAGGCGGGTTTACCCTTCCGTCTTTCGGCACATTCACAGTTCGCAAGACAAAGGCGCGCAAAGCTCTGAATCCGCGGACGGGTGAGCCTGTAAAAGTGAAAGCCGGTAAGACGGTACGCTTTAAAGCCAGCCCCAATCTGAAAAAAGCCGTCTGAGTATTTTTTACGTTACGGTGTGCTTTTTTAAAACGGCTCTGAGGACATCCTCAGAGCCGTTTTTTTGTCTTTTTTGCCAGAGCTGGTGCTGACTTCCGGTAAACCCGAAACCTTTAAAGAGGCTTTTCGTCGGGTGTGATATCGTCCAGCCGGTCAAGCTCCCGCAGGCCGGGGAACAGCGCCATCCACACTGCTGTAATAACCAGTGTGCCAATACCGCCAACAACCACGGCGGGAACCGCCCCTATGGCGCTGGCCAGCATCCCGCTTTCAAATTCACCCAACTGGTTTGAGGACCCGATAAACAGCATGTTCACGGCGGAAACGCGCCCACGCATTTCATCCGGTGTGCCAAGTTGAACCAGCGCACTCCGCACCATGACGCTGATGACGTCCGCACCACCCAGCACGGCCAGAGCCAGGATGGAAACCGGAATGGAACGGGAGAGGCCAAAAATAATGGTGGCAACCCCGAAAATCATGACAGAGACAAACATCCACCGGCCCGCATGGCGGCCGAGCGGATAGCGGGCCAGCACTGTGGCAACCAGCAGGGCACCAATGGCCGGAGCAGCCCGCAGCAAGCCGAGTCCCCACGGGCCTGCATGCAGGATATCCGTGGCAAAAAGCGGCAACATGGCCGTCGCACCGCCCAGCAGAACGGCAAACAAATCAAGGGAGAGTGCGCCCAGCATCGCGGGCTTCCGGCGCAGGAAGGAAATGCCGCCAAAAACAGCCGCCAGTGTGGCGGGTTGGCGGGGGCGGGCGGGAAAGCGCAGCGTCATGCTGGTTGTTGCCAGAGCGGCAATGGCAAAGCCTGCCGCACAGAGTGCGTAACAGACGCCTGCTCCGAGCCCGTACAGCAAGCCCCCCAGAGAGGGACCGGCAATGGAGGCGACCTGAAACAGGGAGGAGGAGAGGGCGGCCGCCCGTGGAAACACCGAGGTAGGCACAAGAGACGGCAGAAAGGTCTGCTGCGCGGGCATTTCAAAGGCCCGGCAGACGCCAAACAGCGCCACCAGCCCGTAAATCATGCCCGGTGCGAGAAAATGGGCAAAAGATGCCAGCGCCATGAAGGCTGCGGCCAGTGCCTCAATGGCCTGACAGGTGATGACAATGCGCCGCCGGTCATGCTGGTCCGCTGCGTGACCAGCGGGGAAAATAAACGCCACCATCGGCAAAAACTGGGCAAGCCCGACAAACCCGAGGGCTGCCGCGCTATGGGTCAGCGCATAAATCTGCCATCCGACAGCAACGGCCTGAACCTGAGAAGAAAATGCGCCGAGTGTGCGGGATGTGAGGGCCGCAACAAGACCGGGCTGTGATAAAAGAGGGGGAGGGGCTGCCGGATTATTTTCCATAGAGACGAGTCATAACAGGAGGGGCTGGTAACCGCCTATCCTTTTGGAGCAGCGTTCTTTTAAATAAAATGCGATGTGTGGAAAGTGGCTGGGGCGGGAGGATTCGAACCTCCGCATGGCGGAATCAAAATCCGCTGCCTTACCGCTTGGCTACGCCCCAAAAATGCGGTTGGCTCTTATTAAGGCCAACCTGTAGGATTCGTAAAGAGTGGGAACGCGCTGTTTTTTCTTCCCCGGGAAATTTTCAGGCGTGTGAGGGGGCGGCAGGAGCATCCGGTTCTTCAAAATCCAGATCCGGCAGGCCGTCGTCTTCCAGTGCGCTGTCTGCCGGGAACAGGCGGAAGCGGGCTGCTTTATTCAGTGCCAGATCAAGCGCTGCCATGGTGGAGCCCATATCCGCGCTATCATCTTTTTCCCAGGCGCGCAGCGTATGCGTCCAGATGGCAACCACCATATTGATGCGGACCAGCCCCCCCAGTCCGGTAACGCTGATCCCGGCGGCGTCGGCCATCCAGCGCATGCTTTCCAGCGTGGCGCCACCCAGCAGCAGGGTCAGCGGCGGGTCCATCGGCAGGGCACGCAGAACGGCGCGGATGCCGTGCCGATACTGCTGAAAAACGTCCAGACGGCGCATCAGCAGATCAAACAGACGTTCGCGCGGTGACCCAAAGGTTGTGTTATCGGCCAGAGCGGACTCGTCAGCCATGCGGCCCAGCCGGAGCAGCAGAGAGGCCCGGCAGGGAAAGCGTTCGCGCGTCTGCGGGAAAGACAGGCCCGCGGCACGGGCGGCATCCAGCAGAGAGACAGACGCCCAGCCCCCGTGTTCCGCCTGTGTCATGGCGGCACTCAGAAGGGCGGCGTCAAAGTCATCATGATCCATAAGAAGAAGCCTGTTCGCAGAAAAATAGAGACTTTAAGGCAGCCTGTCAGGCGCCTGTGTCAGGTTGAAAGCTCTTTGGCGCGTCTTGCCGCGGCCGCAACGGCACGCGGCACACTGGCAGGCCATGCGTCAGGAGCCATGAAGATTTTAAGGGCTTCTGCCGTGGTCCCGCCGGGGCTGGTGACGCGGCGGCGCAGTTCCTCGGCATCTGCCGGAGACTGGTTGAGCAGAGCTCCCGCGCCATAAATGGTTTTACGGGCCAGTGTGCGGGCCGTTTCAACGGGAAGCCCCTGTTCCACACCAGCCTTTTCCAGCAGTTCCGCCAGCAGGAAGATATAAGCCGGGCCACTGCCGGAAATAGCGGTGACGGAGTCAATCAGCTCTTCCCGCTCAACCCAGACTGTTTCCCCCACAGCGTGCAGCAGCGCGTCACACTGCGCTTTTTGCGTGTCGGTCGCGTGAGGGGGCGCATACAGTCCGCTCATGCCGGCACCAATAGCACAGGGGGTGTTGGGCATGGCGCGGATAATAACGGGCTGCACCTGAGGGTTCCCGTGCTGGTAGCGGTCCGTCAGGCTCTGCACCGTGCGGCCTGCCATAACGGAGAGCAGCGTCGCTTTGGGGAAGCGCCGGGCCAGAGCTTCCAGCGTCGGGTCGGCTTTCTGGGGTTTGACGGCCAGAATAATGACGTCTGGCTGAAAGTCGGCCGGGACATCGTCCAAGGTAGCGGCCAGATGATGAGGAGCGGGCAGGGTGCGGTCATGCCGGTCCAGCACGACGGAGGGTTTCAGGCCGTGCGCCATCCAGCCTTCCAGCATGGCGCCCCCCATCTGGCCGCAGCCAACCAGCAGAACAGATGGCAGGGGAGAGGTTGGGGCCGTCATTACGCTTCTCCCTGACAATCCAGCATGGCAACGGCCAGCGCATCCGCCGGGCTTTGCCCACCCCACAGGAAAAACTGAAAGGCGGGGTAAAAGCGCTCACATTCCGTCAGAGCGATGTCGATCATATCTTCAAACACTTCGATGGAGAGACTGGTGCCACGCAGAAGCAGCGCGTGGCGGAACAGCAGCACGCCATCGTCCTGATCGAGACTGAAATGGCCGATCCACATGCGTTCATTGGCCATGCCGATCAGCTCATACAGCGGGCGCTGCTGCGCCTGCGGCGCTTTGAGGTCAAAGGCACAGGTAAAATGCATGGCCCCGAGTTCTGCTGACCATGAGAAAAACAACCCGTAATCACACCATTTGCCGGGTGCTTCCACGGCCATTTCGGTCGCGTTGCAGCGTTCAAAATTCCAGCCATGTCCACAAATGACCTGTTCCATCAGGTCCAGCGGATTAACGGGGGCGGAGGGGGTGTTTGTGCTTAACGCGGGCATGGCTCACTCTCGGCTGCAAGGTGAAGCGGGCAGATTACAGTCTGACCGGAAGCGCAGGGCACGCAGGCCCGGCCTGTTCCCGGAAAGACGATGCGCTCAGGACGTATGCGGGGCGTGGTGTGCGTGGGTGGTGTGGCTGGACTGCTCCAGCGCTTCAACACGCGCTTCCAGCGCGGCCAGACGGCGTTCCGCTTCTTCCTGCCCGATACGGGCGCGGGCGGCGAGTTCACGCACGACTTCAAATTCTTCACGCCGCACAACCTGAAGGCTGGTCAGCACTTCATCCACGCGGCTGCGCACAATGGCGTTCAGCTCTTCCTTAGCGCCTGTCAGGGCGGACAAAGCACCGCCGGCCACACCAGCAAGATCATCAAAAAAGCGCGGTTTGTCAGACATTGCCGGTTCTCCGTTCAGAAAGTTCAGTCGTCTTCCTTAGGCTTATAGTCAGTCTGCGGGCAGGAGGCTATCGCTTCTTTGGAAATGTCTGGACAGCGTTTATCTGACCGGGGTGCAGTTCACGCCTGCCTTTGTTGTCCATTGACCGCGCCCCGGAGCGTTCCCATTATTTAAAGTAAGAATTTGAAACCATGACACGGGCCGCACGGACAAAGGATGCGGTCTGTGTACGAGACGCGGAGAAACAGACTTTATGGATAACATGACGGCGGAGGCATTTCTTAAACCCCGCCTTGAGGCCCTTGTGCGGGACGCTGACAAAGCCGGATACAGTCAGGACGTGACGGTCGCCCTGCTGATCAGCCTGCTGGACACACTGAATTTTGGGGCAGACCCCAATCCGCCGTCTGATCAGGGAGGTGCAGCATGAGTGTGCGTGATCCGTATGAGGTTCTTGGTGTTTCCAAAACGGCCAGTCAGGATGAAATCCGTAAGGCCTACCGTAACCTTGCCAAGAAATACCACCCGGACCTGAACCCCGGAGACAAGGTCGCGGAAGAACAGTTCAAGGCGATCGGGCAGGCGAATGATCTGCTTTCCGATACGGAAAAGCGCGGCCGGTTTGACCGGGGAGAAATTGATGCCTCCGGGCAGGAGCGCCATCCCGGTTTCGGGGGTGGTGCAGGCTACGGCAACTATGGGGCCGGGCCGGGTGGCTTCCGCTACAGCGGTGGTGCCGGGCATGGCTTTTCCGAGGAAGACCTCGGGGATCTCTTCAGCGGCATGTTCACGGGCCGTGGGCGGCGTTCTGCCGGGCCGCGGAAAGGGGCTGACCGGTCTTATTCGCTCAAGGTCAGTTTTCTGGACTCCGTCACGGGCGGGAAATCCCGCATCACGCTGCCGGAAGGAGCGACGCTGGATGTCCGAATTCCGCCGGGGATTGAAGATGGGCAGACCCTGCGCCTGCGCGGCAAAGGTGGCCCCGGTGTGCAAGGCGGTCCGGATGGCGATGCCCTGATTACGGTGACAGTCCAGCCCGACCCGACTTACACGCGCGATGGGTTTGACCTGACGGAAGTGCTGCCGGTGGATCTGAAAACAGCCGTGCTCGGTGGGCCGATTACGGTCCCGACGCCGACCGGCCCGGTAAAAATGAACGTGCCCCCACAGTCCGATAGCGGCACCAAGCTGCGTTTACGCGGCAAGGGCGTGCAGGCGCATGGAGCGCGGGAGGCCGGTAATCTGTACGTGACGTTGCAGATCAAAATCGGAAAGCCGGACGCCGCGCTGGAAGAGTTCCTGAAAAACTGGACGCCTGAGAGCGCCGAGTAACGTCAGACCCTCCTGTGCCTGAACCATAGACGGGGCAGGCACAGGGAGGTCGCCCGTTCGGGGCGAAAAGGATGCGTCAGTTGTTTCGGTAGAGGGGGAGATCCAGCTTATGGGTGCCTTCTCCCGTAATCTGGATCTGTGCGCTGTTTTCTGAAACCAGTCTGAAGGTCACCGTCAGGTCGTCCTGCTTGCCGGACCATGCGGTGCCAGACGTGCGGGAGAGGCTGAAATGGTCCTGTCCGACAATTTTCTTCAGGGACTCAGGCAGCGTAACCAGCAGCCGTTCTGCCGGTCCGGACGCCTTGTTAGCAGCAACAGTGATCGGGTCCATCGCCATAATGGCCCACTGGCCTGCAAAGGCTGAGGTCTCATAATGCGTCTGAGCAGCCGGAGCCTGCACCGCAGTCTTCGCGGCCTGTGCGGGGAGCGGCAGAGCAAAGGCCAGACCAAGCGGAATAAGGGCAGAGGCAAAAAGCGGCTTCATGACAGGCTCTCCTGAAAACTGATCTTTTCATGTGCCTGTCTACAGGCTTTCCGTCCACCCCGGCGGCCGGAATGTGATCGGGTTTATTTAGGCACCGGACTTGACGGAGCGGTGTTTCAGACCCAGATAAGTAGGCGTTACAAATCTGCATTGCAAAAACGGAAGGGGTCTCGCCATGTCAGGAACAGATTCATCACATGATGCATCCGTGACCGCACAGGATCATTCCTCTGAATCCGCTGTTTATGCAGAGCATGAGGCAACAGTGCAGGAAGCCCACGCCGTGATGGCCGATCCGGTGGTGCCTGTTACGGCAGCCCCTGTCCCGTCCGCGTCTCAGCCGCATCCTGAACATGTGGCGGTTAAGGAAGTCTTCCAGATGGTTGGGGCCATGGTGTTTGTCTTCTGCTTTGCCGCCCTTGGCTTTAACGCCATGTATCACGCGGGTTATTAAGGGCAGGGACTCCTCAGGATTTTTGCGGAGAAATGCGCAAAAATCTGAGCTTATGATCAGTCAGACACCGCCGACACAAAGAGCCTAGACGTCCAGCGCGTGCCGGACAGCCTCCCGCAGAGCGGGGATAACACTATTCTGAAATTCCGGCGTTTTTCGTTCCCACGCTCCTGTCCGCCAGGACGGATGCGGGAGGGGGAAATAATCCGGCAGATAAGATCTGAAATCCAGAACCCGCTCAAACACCTTTCCTTTCCCCAAAACGTAATTCTGCGCATAGGACCCGACAAGCAATGTCAGGCGCAGGTTGGGCAGGTAGGATAAGATGCGTTCCCGCCAGAGGGACGCACATTCCGGTGGCGGCGGCTTATCACCACCTTTTGGCAAAACACCCGGATAGCACAGGGCCATCGGCACAATGGCGATTTGTTCGGTATCGTAAAAGACGTCCGGGCGCATATCCAGCCAGGACCGCAGGCGCTCGCCTGAGGCATCGTTAAACGGGATGCCGGTGTTATGCACATGGGTTCCGGGCGCCTGCCCCGCAATCAGCAGCCGGGCGCGGGGGGAAATGCGGATAACGGGGCGTGGCCCAAGCGGGAGCTTGTGTGCACAGGTCTGACAGCCGCGGAGTTCCTTCAAAAACTGAGCGAGAATGTCGTCCTGCTGCTCAGCCGTGCTGTTTGCCGGAAAGCCGGATGTGTGTCTGGAAAAAAGCGATGCCATGTTCAGGGAGATGGGGTGAAGTCCTCTGTTGCACAATATGCGGTGCAGCACGGAACAGGCCCATAAAAAAACACCGCGCCGGAAAACCTGCGCGGTGTTTTTAAGGTCTGCCCCGGTTAAGGGGCAGAGTGGAGGAAGAAGCGGCTTACTGTGCTGCGTCTTCACCCGTGTGGGTCTGCGGAGAGAACGTCCAGCCAGCACCGTAAGGCTGCGGATGGAAGACACCCCATGTTGCCGTGTCATCCCCACCAAAGCCCCAGGAGGTGGTGGAAATCGGTGCATGGTCAACACGCAGCTTCTGGATATCAGAGGCCGTGACATTCGCCGGAGCCTTGTTACCCCAGGAGGTACGGATGAAGTTCACGACGTCAGCCATCTGCTGGTCAGACAGAACGTTCTTGTAACCCGGCATTGCCACAGCGGACGGAGCCCAGTTGGTCGGCGGAAGAACCGCACCCGCCACAATGATGTGGGCAACGGAGGTGGGGTTTTCAGACACAACAACCGGGTTTCCTGCCAGCGGCGGGAACATACGGGCGACACCACCCCCATCATTACGGTGACAGATAGCGCACTGCTCAACATACACGCTGGCGCCGGGGGTGCCGGACGTGTTGTTGGAGTCCAGAGCCTGTGCCGTAGAGGCGTCATACTTGTAGTCACCCCGTGCCGGCGGAACCGGGGGCAGGGCCTTCAGATATTTTGCCATGGCGTGCAGGTCGGCATCCGTGAAGTACTGGGTGCTCCAGCCCACCACGTCAGCCATGCCACCAAAGACGGCGGAGTGGTCAATACGGCCGGATTTCAGGAACTGGTAGACGTCTTCTTCAGACCAGCGACCAATCCCCAGAACCGGATCGTTCCGCAGGCTGGGGGCAATCCAGTTATCAATCGGAGCGCCACCGGCCAGGAAGTCAGCCCCGCCCGTTGCATCCAGAGCCTTTTCCTGCATGCCAAAGCCGCGCGGCGTATGACATGCACCGCAATGGCCCGGACCCGTTACAAGATATTCACCACGGGCAATATCGGCATCCGTACCGGGAGCCGGGGTGAAGTCCTTGGGTGCCGGAGCAAATACGGAGCGCCAGATGGACAGCGGCCAGCGCATGGACATCGGCCAGGAAATGCCAACCGGCTTGTTCGGCTGGGCGACCGGCTTCACGCCGTGCATGAAGTAGGCATACAGCGCCTTCATGTCGTCCTGCGTCATCCGTGCAAAGGACGGATACGGCATGGCCGGGTAAAGCGTGCTGCCATCCTTACGGACGCCGTGACGCACGGCTTCATCAAATTCCTTGAACGTGTAGGTGCCGATCCCGTGCGTGGGATCAGGCGTGATGTTCGTGGAATAGATGGTGCCAATGGGGGTCTGGATGGACAGACCGCCCGCATACACCTGCCCATGCAGCGCAGTATGACAGGCTACGCAGTCACCCAGACGGGCAACATACGCACCTTTTTTCACCAGTTCATCATCGGTGCTCTGGGCATGGGCCAGAGAAGTTCCTGCCAGAAGCCCGACAGTGACCGCCCCCAGGGCGGCTTTTAGTCCTTTGATCATCGTTTTTACCACTGTATCGCTTGTGTGCCGAATGACGTCATGACTCTGCCGGACCATTACGGCGTGATGCCGAGGGTCGCGTTTTCAGGAATGCCCTTGTCATTCTTACGAGCATCCACTTCACGCTGGTACGTTTCGTTCGCACGCTTGATGATGAACTGGCGGATGGCCTCAATTTCATCAGGCTTCATGCTCGTGTCAAAACGATCCATGCCGTAGGCCGTCAGCGCACCGCGGCCGACAACATTGTAGAAGGCATCCTGATGGCGGATTGAGCCGGACCAGCGCAGATCAGGCAGAACGCCCGCACCTTCAGCGTTATCGCCATGGCAGGCGGCGCAATAGGTCTGGAATTGGAAGTACCCGTTATCCGTCACTTTGGTATCATACTGGGCCGGCGGCTTGACGGGCAGGAAGCCCTTGTCGTTCTGCGGGGGCAGAACAGCATTGCCGTCCAGAGAGAAAGCAACAACGCGGGAGTGGTTGACTGTCCAGCCGGATGTACGGGCCAGACCACCGAGGAAGAACGGATAGATCCCGCCCCAGCCCACTTCTACAGCAACATACTGCTTGCCCTGAGCCTTATAGGTGATGGGCGGAGCAATAATGCCGCTCTGCGCATCAAAGTGGAACAGGTCAGCGCCGTTTGTGGCGTCATAGGCGTGGAATTCACCGTTAGCCAGACCCTGGAACAGGAGGTCACCACCTGTGGCCAGAATACCGCCGTTCCACGGACCTTTATGGTCAACAACCCATGCGGCTTTCTGCGTCTTGGGATCCCAGGCGATAATCCAGCCCTTCAGATCTTTCATGAACGCGGTGCGGGCTTCCGGGGTATCCGGCAGACCAGCCTTGTTCATGTCCAGACCAAGGTTCCAGGAGTCCGGGTGGGCTTTAAAGCCACCAACCTGGTTCTTGTAGAGGAACGGCACCTGCTGGCCAGGAATATAGACCAGACCCGTTTTGGGGCTGTAGGCCATGGCAGCAAAGTTATGCCCGCCCAGATCGCCCGGAATGCCATACCATTCCTTGCCGTTCAGGGTGTAGAGCGCATCCGGGTTGTAGATCGGACGGCCGGTCTTCGGGTCCAGACCCTGTGCCCAGTTCTGGTACACATAGTTGTTGCCAGACAGGAATTCACCCGTTTTGGCGTCCAGAATGTAGAAGAAGCCGTTCTTCGGTGCATGCACAATCACGTGGCGCTTTTCACCGTTGATCGGCATATCAAGCGTCATGATCTGCTGGACAGAGGTATAATCCCACTGGTCCATCGGCGTTTCCTGGAAATGCCAGACATATTCGCCAGTCTCAGGCTTCACGGCGACGATGCTGCCCAGGAACAGGTTATCGCCAATCCCGTCGGAACGATATTTGTAGTTCCAGGGGGAGCCGTTACCGACAGCCAGATAAACCAGATCGGCTTCCGGGTCATAGACAATGGAGTCCCAGACCGTGCCGCCGCCGCCCTGCTTTGTCCAGGCGCCCGTGGGGCTCCAGGTCTTGTAGGCTTTGGTCATCAGTGCGGAGTCTGATGCTGCGTGGTCAGGCTGGTTCTTGTTGTTGGGAACCGTGTAGAAGCGCCAGTCCAGCTTGCCGGTTTCTGCATCATAAGCAGACACAAAACCACGGGCACCGAACTCGGAACCACCGTTACCAATCAGAACGCGGCCTTTTGCAACACGCACAGCGCCGTCAACCGTATAGGAGCGCTGCTGACCCAGAGAGGCATCTTTGGGGATGGTGTTTACGCTCCACACCAGTTTGCCGGTCTTGGCATCCAGTGCGATCAGGCGGCCATCAAACGTCCCGAAATAGACCTTGCCGTTCCAGTAGGCCGCACCGCGGTTAACCGTATCGCAGCAGCCTTTGTCCGCAATGTTGCCGGGCGTGCGCGGGTCATAGGCCCACAGCAGCTTGCCGGTGGCGGCATCCAGCGCTTTCATCTTGGACCAGTTGGTGGTGGCGTACATTACGCCGTCCACAACCAGCGGCGTACCTTCCTGCCCGCGGTTTGTGTCCAGATCATAGAACCAGGCGAGCTTCAGGTTACCAACGTTGGACCGGTTAATGTCCTCCAGAGGGCTGAAGCGCTGTTCCGTGTAGGTCCGGCCATAAGACAGCCAGTTTTCGGGATGATCATCCGCGTGGATAATCGCTTCCCCGGTGTCGGTTTGGGCGTCGGCGTAAGCAGGAACTGCCGCATACGGCAGCGATGCGGCGCAGATCGTTCCAGCCGCGAGAATTCCTAGCAGCGAACGTCTCTTGGCGGAGGCGGGGCGGGTCATGCGTTAGCGTCCTCGACTGATATTAAGGTGAGGAAAGAAGAAAAAAGCCGGCAGGCCGGTTTCCCACACTCAGCCAAGAGGCCCTGTTTCTGTCAATCACGCCAGATGAATAGCTGCCTCCATGTTCATGGATATTATCTAGCCGTTACAGCAGCGTAGAGCCGGTGTACCCGCTTCTAGCTGCGGGATCACGAACTGTAATGGTTTATGTTATAACGCGTGAGGGAATGACCTAAATACTTCCGTTAAAATGATATTCCTCCTCCGGAATAATGAGGGGGATTTCCTCGTTTTTCCAAGAGCTGAAAAGGGTAATTTCGGAAATGCTTCCTGTGGAAAACGTCTGCGGATGATGCATCTGAATCCACTGACTGACGGTGGGGGGAGGCACGTCCGTAATCCGCGCCAGAGGAATGGTGAGAGGGTTGTGCGCCCTTGGGTTTTGCACCCCGGCGCGCTGCATGGCCGCACGGATTTTCACGGAAAGGTGATCAAGCTGTGAGGGCTGTATCTTTATTCCAAGCGAGATTCGGTCCTTGCGCAGAGAGACTTCAAATCCATCTGTTGTGAAAGAAAGCGGCGCACGAGGGCAAACGTTCCGCAGGGCATGATCAATTTCTTCCAGAAGCCCGGGGTGCGTAATGGTCCCGAGTGTGCAGAACGGCAGGAAGAGGTAGGACTCCGGCACCCAGCTCTTGTCCGGAAAGTGGGCCTGAAGGCCGAGCAGGGTTGTCCGCAGTTCCGCGGGGAGAGCCGCGCCAATTATAAGGTACATGGTCAGACCTTCATCAACTCTCATGCTGGTCACGAAAGGGATTGCTAACCCTTGACGCAGAGGCAGGGCAGCCACAAGTATAAAGCAACGCCGGCTTGTCCGGACAAGGAGAGGAAAAGATGTCGTTCAGTCACGACTACCGTTCACCTACAGCATCTTCAGGCTGGAACGCCCAGGCCGGCGCGCTGGATGCAGGGCTTCGGGCCTACATGCTGCGCGTTTATAACTGGATGGCGTCTGGCCTGCTGCTGACAGGCATCGTGGCCTACGCCGTAGCCTTTACCGGCCTGCGGAATCTGTTTTTTCATCTGGCCCCCACAGCGGGTGGTCTGGCCCTGCGCCCCACACTGCTTGGGGATCTGGCCATGATTGCGCCTCTGGGATTTGTGCTGGTGATGTCCTTTGGCGTGAACCGTCTGTCCCGGCAGGGAGCACAGGGGCTGTTCTGGGCCTTCTGCGCCACCATGGGTGCCAGCATGGCCAGCATTTTTCTGGTCTATACCGGTGTTTCTGTGGTGCGTGTGTTTCTGGTAACGGCCTGCACCTTCGCTGCAACATCTCTGTGGGGATACACGACCAAGGCGAACCTGCTGCGCTTCAGCTCCTTCCTGATGATGGGGCTGTTCGGGATGGTGATTGCCGGTCTGGTCAACATCTTCCTGAAAAGTTCGGCGGTGTATTTCGTCTACAGCATCATCGGGGTGTTTATCTTCACGGCGTTCAGCGCGTTTGACGCCCAGCGCATCCGCGTGACCTACCCGCAATACGCGGCGTATGAAGGCCCGGATGAAGCCGCTAAACGCAGCGTTTATGATGCGCTGAGCCTGTATCTCAACTTTATCAACCTCTTCCAGTTCCTGCTTCAGTTCATGGGTGTCCGGAACTCTAATGACTAACCCCTGAGTGGAAACAGAAGCAGCGGACTCCCCGGATTGAGGAGTCTGACCAAATCAGGAAAGCCCGGTCTGCAAAGGCCGGGCTTTTTTGTGTGACCAGCTATGCAGTGACGGAAAGGGCTTCTGCCCATTCGGAATACGTTCAAAATAAGACTTATGTTGTGCACGATGAAGTGGGTCACGACTCTGTGATTTGGGATGTATTGCTATAAGTGTCTGATTTCAAAAAGAAAAAAAATCAGGACATTTTTGGTATGAAATATTTGGTAACAAATAGTGAAGTCTTGCCACCCTCGAAATTCAGCGAAATAACACAGGGACGGAATGTTCTTTCGGGAATAGATCGACTGTGACGAAAGGCTGATGGAACTTTTCGGACATTGAGAATCTGCGCTTTAGGAATAAAGTAGGGCGCAAGGCGTTTTCGCTGCCCGAGGAGCCTGTTGAACTGTCGTTCCGACGCGGACTTCTCCCTTCTCTTTTCCGGAGGAGAGGGATGGTTCGGGCGGGGTTGCCGGCATTTTGGCACCCAGGGGCGCCGGAGCGCGGTTTCTTGCTGTTGTCGGGCTTCTATGGCAGCAGGAGCGAAGAGTCTTTGTGAGGCTAAGTAGATGTCAGAACCAAGAGGCGTGCGATGAAAAACAAGTTACTGGCGAGAATGGCGCGATTGGGCGGCCTATCGTCAGCGTTGCTGCTTGCCGGGTGTGAGATGGATGTCTTGGATCCGAAGGGCCCGGTTGGCGATGGGGTGAAATCACTGATCGCCACCTCTACAATCGCAATGCTGATTGTGGTCGTTCCGACCATTATTCTGTCTGTGTATTTTGCCTGGCATTACCGCCAGTCAAACACCAGCGCAGAATATCTTCCGAAATGGTGTCACTCCAACAAGATCGAGCTGATCATCTGGGGCGTGCCCTCCCTGATCATTCTCTTCCTTGCCGTGATCACCTACCAGACGTGTCATTCTCTTGACCCGTACAAACCGCTGGAAGCCGAAGCAACCACCAAGCCGCTTCATGTTGAAGTTGTGGCTCTGGACTGGAAATGGCTGTTTATCTACCCGGAGCAGGGTATTGCGACTGTCAACCAGCTGGCTATTCCGGTTAACACCCCCGTCGATTTCGTAATCACCTCTGATTCCGTGATGAACTCTTTCTTCATCCCGCGTCTTGGTTCCATGATTTACGCAATGGCCGGTATGCAGACTCAGCTTCATCTTCTGGCTAACGAGCCGGGCGACTACCTGGGTGAATCCGCCAACTACAGTGGCCGTGGCTTTTCTGACATGAAATTCCGCACGCTGGCTGTAAGCGGTGATGAATTCAATGCATGGGTTGATAAAGTAAAGTCTTCCTCCGAGCAGCTGGATGGTCAGACCTATCCGAAGCTTGCTGCGCCGAGCGAAGCAAATCCTGTCGAATATTTCGCGCATGTTGAACCCGGATTGTTCAACACGATCGTGGCCAAATACAACAACGGCATGGTCATGGACAAAAGCACTGGCAAGATGATTCAGGTGCAGTCCGCGATGTCCGACATGAATATGAAGGAATAGGATCTATGCTAGGGAGACTATCGTTCTCGGCCATTCCGCTGGATGTGCCGATTCTGGTTGGGACGTTCCTGGCCGTGGCCATTATTGGCGTCGCGGTACTGGGACTGATCACCTATTACGGCAAGTGGGGCTATCTCTGGAAAGAGTGGCTGACGTCTGTTGACCATAAGCGTCTGGCTGTCATGTACATTGTACTGGCGCTGGTTGCTCTGTTCCGCGGTTTTGCGGACGCTATCATGATGCGTACCCAGCTTGCGCTGGCCTACGCGGGTAACCCCGGCTACCTGCCCCCGCATCACTACGATCAGATCTTCTCCGCTCACGGAACGATCATGATCTTCTTCCTGGCCATGGCTTTCATGACCGGTCTGTTCAACTTCGTTGTGCCGCTTCAGATCGGCGCCCGCGACGTTGCCTTTCCGTTCCTGAACAACCTCAGCTTCTGGATGACCGCCATTGCATTCATTCTGGTGAACGTCTCCCTGTTCATCGGTGAATTCTCACAGTGTGGCTGGCTGGCTTATCCTCCGCTGTCTGAGACTCAGTTCAGCCCTGGCGTTGGTGTGGATTACTATATCTGGGCCATTCAGCTTTCCGGTGTCGGCACGCTGCTGACCGGCGTGAACTTCTTCGTGACGATCGTGAAGATGCGCGCTCCGGGCATGACCTGGATGAAGATGCCTGTCTTCACCTGGACGGCTTTCTGCGCTTCCATCCTGATCATGGTCTCCTTCCCCGTGCTGACGGTTGCCGTCGCTCTGCTGGGTCTGGACCGTTACTTCGGTATGCACTTCTTCACCAATGATGGTGGCGGCAACCAGATGCTGTATCTCAGCCTGATCTGGGCCTGGGGTCATCCTGAAGTTTACATTCTTGTTATCCCCGCCTTTGGCGTGTTCTCTGAAGTTGTTCCTGCCTTCTCCGGCAAGCCGCTGTTCGGCTACGGCACCATGGTTTACGCAACCTGCTCCATCATGGTTCTGTCCTTCATCGTGTGGGTTCACCACTTCTTCACCATGGGTGCTGGTCCGGACGTGAATGCGTTCTTCGGCATTGCAACCATGATCATCTCGATCCCTACAGGCGTGAAACTCTTTAACTGGATGTTCACGATGTATAAGGGGCGCGTCCAGTTCCATGCCTGCATGTACTGGGCTGTTGGCTTCATGGTGACCTTCACCATCGGTGGTATGACCGGTGTGATGATGGCCATTCCGGGCGCTGACTTTGTTCTGCATAACTCCCTGTTCCTGATTGCTCACTTCCATAACGTGATTATCGGTGGTGTGTATTTCGGTTACATCTGTGGCATGAACTTCTGGTTCCCGAAGGTCATGGGTTTCAAGATGAACGAGGCCTGGGGCATCCGTGCCTTCTGGTTCTGGTTTGTTGGCTTCTACTTTGCGTTCGTTCCGCTGTATGTCCTGGGCTTCGACGGCATGACCCGTCGTATGAACCATTATGACAACCCGCAGTGGCATGTTCTGATGCTGATTGCTGAAGTTGGCGCTGTGCTGATCCTTCTGGGGATCGTCTGTCAGCTGACCCAGCTTTACGTGACAATTCGTGACCGTAACCTGCCCGCAAACCGTGATCTCACGGGTGATCCGTGGAATGGTCGCGCTCTGGAATGGTCCACGTCTTCACCGCCGCCGCCGTACAACTTTGCTATCGTTCCTCATGTTCATGAACTCGATGCGTTCATGCACGACAAGGAAAACGGCATTGATACGCGTTGCGCTGGTGGGCCGTATGCTCCGATCCATATGCCGAAAAACACGGCTGCCGGGTTCCTTGTCGGTGCGTTCAGCCTCGTCTTCGGCTTTGCTGCAGTATGGTATATCTGGTGGCTGGCAGCCATCGGCCTGATCGGTGTGATCGGGACGGTTATTGCCCGTAGCGCCAACAAGGATATCGATTACTACATCCCTGCTGAAGAAGTTGCCCGGATCGAGAACGAGCATTCCCGTAAACTCATGGCACAGGCAGCTGAGTAATGGCGCACGACACAACTGTTCAGACCGCAGGCCACGACGAACACCATCACGAGTCCCCGGTGGTGTTCGGGTTCTGGGTCTATCTGATGACCGACTGCATTATCTTCGGCTCACTTTTTGCCGTGTTTGCAGTTCTCCATAACCAGGTTAACGGCGGCCCGAGCGGTCGTGACCTGTTTGAATACAAAGGACTGGCAGAGGAAACCGCTCTGCTGCTGATCTCTTCCATCACTTATGGGTTTGGCATGATTGCCGCCCATAAGAATGAAGTCAGCAAAGTCATCATGTGGCTGGGTGTAACCTTCCTTCTGGGTCTGGGCTTTGTTGGCCTGGAACTGAATGAATTTGCGCACATGATCCATGAAGGAAATGGCCCGGATCGCAGCGCGTTCCTGTCCTCCTTCTTCACACTGGTGTCCACGCACGGTCTGCACGTAACGTGTGGTCTGATCTGGATCGTGACCCTCATCGTTCAGCTGATGGGCACGACCGAGATCCCGGAACGTATGATGAGCAAGCTCACCTGCCTGAGCCTGTTCTGGCACTTCCTGGATATCGTCTGGATCTGCGTCTTCACCTATGTCTATCTGGCGAGCATGATCTGATGAGCGATCTTCACACATCCCCCTCGGGTGAGAGCCACGGTAGTGTATCGTCTTACATTATCGGGTTTGTTCTTGCTGTTATCCTGACGGCGGCGGCTTTTGGTGTTGTTGTAAGCCATAGCCTCTCTCCTTCAGGCACGCTGACGGCACTTGCGGTTCTTGCCTTCGTTCAGGTGCTGGTGCACCTGCACTACTTCCTTCATATGGGTAACGGGTCCGAACAGCGCTGGAACAACATGTGTTTCTTTTTCACTGTTGGTTTCGTCGTGATTCTGATCATCGGCACCATGTTCATTATGAACAACACCGCCCTGCACATGATGTCCCGCTAATAAGGGACAGCTTTGCCGGTTTCATACCGGCAAGGTCTTGTGTCAGGTTAAGAAAAAGCCCCGGAAGACATTCCGGGGCTTTTTTTGTGCTTTGGTTTTATCTGCTCAAGGGAGCGCGCTTGCGCCAGACTATGGTGCCAAGGTACTTGCGGCTATGGCTATGGCTATGGCTATGGCTATCGCTATCGCTATCGCTGATGCTGATGCTGATGCTGATGCTGATGCTGATGCTGATGCTGATGCGGGGCCGCGGCATCTGTCATTTGCAGTAGGCCAAAAAAAACGGCGCGGACCGCCCGGTTGGGGGTCAACGCGCCGTTTCTAAAATCTCCTGAACAGGAGGAGATCAGCCTTTGTGCGGCTCCGGAGAGAGCAGGCCAGCTTTATCAGGCTTGTCTTTCCATTCTTCCGCATCAGCCGGGGGTGTGCCCTTGCGGGTGATGTTCGGCCATTTGGTGGAATAGGATGCGTTGAGTTCCGCCCATGCTGTCGCGCGATCATCACTATCCGGGAAAATCGCTTCTGCGGGGCATTCAGGTTCACACACGCCGCAGTCAATACATTCGTCCGGGTTGATCACCAGGAAGTTTTCGCCGGCGTAGAAGCAGTCAACAGGGCAGACTTCCACACAGTCCATGAATTTGCAGCGGATGCAGTTTTCAGTGACCACGTAGGTCATTGCCATCTCCGAAGATTTTGGGGGATCGGAGTGCGTCCGGTCCCGGGGTAAATGGCATGGTCATTCCGGGCCATGCCACCAAGGATGGCGAAGATATGAGGGGCTTTTTGTTCCGTGGCAACCCGCTTCTATTAGGTATTACTGTTTCTTGCTGAGCAGAGCTTGCGTTAACGACGTTTTTGCAACACTGCGAGGGCCGCAAACGGACCTGTCACAGGGGGCATTGTACGTCTGCGTTCTGTCAGGGCGCTCTGTTGTCGCCTTTTGCCATTCGGGGCTGATGTCCGGGGTGGCAGAAGCAGGGTGGGGGTGGCGGGGCCAAAATGTTTTTTGCCCAGAACGGACGCTTTCTGCACTCTCAGTCCAAGGCTGATCAGCACATCAGGCAGATCTGCCGCGGGCACCCCCAGACGGGAGGCCATACCCGGCTGAAGCGGGCAGCCACCCGAGCGGACGGCAAGCTCGGATAGTGTTTTGTAAGTCTCCTGCGCAATATCCAGCCGGATCAGGAAGTCCTCCGTACAGTGCCAGCCTATTTGCAGCAGTAAGGCTCGATCTTGTGCGGAAAATCTGGTGTCCGGGGGCTGGCGGCGTGAGACAGCTCCCGGTTTGGGGAGCGGTGGGACAGCGTGGCCTGTGTAAAGCTGTATGAGCAACGCCCGCAGCGTCATGGGCTGTGGGCGCAAAAGCTGCGGGCAGAACAGAATATCTTTCCCCACCCGCAGTCCCAGCTTATGCAGCGCATGGGCGTCCTTTTTAGGGAGGACGCTGTTGCCGGGCAGCGTCATGATCCCGCCCTGTTCCATCAGGCCATGAATCAGGCCGCGCAGGGCGGGTTTATCCGCGACGGTCTGCGCGGCCCGGTAAAGTGGTGCAAGTGTGCTGTGCAGCGTTGCCGCTACAAAGGCGGTCAGCCGCATCCGGATGCGTTCGCGGTGAGAGGGTTCCAGAAATTCCGCTGTGGTGACATGCACGGCGGGCCGCAGGAGCTCTTCGCCTTTTTGCAGATGCCCGATGGCATCGCCCTCCCACAGCAGGATGCCGGTGGCCGGGTCCAGCGTCAGGCTTTCATCCGGCGTTTGCAGAAAGTGGGTGACACGGCGCGGGATTTCACTCCGGGCCGCACGGCGGGCCGCGCGCATGAGCAAAGGCTGGTCTGACCGGGCGGCATCCTGATCCGGAATAAACGCAAAGCCCTGCATGTGGCCTACGGCATGGCCTTCCACGCTCACTTCCCCGGTGCGGGTAATGGCGGACAGAAGCGGTTTGCTGTCTGCTTCTTCCAGCCTGCGGGCCAGACTGGTCGCGCGCTTATCCACAAAACGTGCGGCCAGACGTTCATGCAGCAGGTCTGAGAGTGTATCTTCAATGGTCCGCGTGCGGGTGCGCCAGAGTTGCGGGTTTTCCACCCAGTCGGACCGGGTCGCGACATAGGCCCAGATACGGATGCCCATCAGGCGTTGCATCAGGGCGTCAATATCGCCTTCGGTACGTTCCAGATTGGCCAGCCGGGGTTCTAGCCAGCTTGAGGGCAGGAGGCCTTCCTTTACCAGTACCGTAAAAATCTGGGCACACTGGCGGATATGGCTGTCTTCTCCCAGTTTGCGGAAATCCGGAATCTGGCAGACTTCCCAGAGCAGGCGGGTCCGGCCCGGCTCTCTGGTCAGGCTCTGGATGGCTGTGTCCCGCATCAGGGCGCTGAGCACAATGATATCAGAGGCAGGCTCGGCGGCCCGCAGGCCGGGATAAGGCGGCTTCTGGCATAAGCTGGCATACAGCGCGCGGGGGGATGTGTAATCCAGCGCGCTGTTCCGCCAGTAGAGATGGTGCAGAGCCTCAAACTGATGGTTTTCTACGGCTTCCACACTGCTTTCTGGCAGCGGCGGGCAGTCGCCTGTGGTGCCAAAGGTGCCATCCTGCGTGCCGCGTCCGGCACGGCCAGCAATCTGGGCGATTTCCGCCGGGGCCAGCAGCCGGCGCTGTGACCCGTCAAACTTGGAGAGGCCAGCAAAGGCAACATGGTGGATATCCATGTTCAGCCCCATGCCAATAGCATCTGTGGCGACCAGATAGTCCACCTCCCGCTTCTGGTAGAGGTCCACCTGTGCATTGCGGGTGCGGGGGGAAAGCTGCCCCATGACAACAGCGCAGCCGCCGCGCCTGCGGCGGATAGCCTCGGCAATGGCGTACACCTCGCCTGCGGAAAACGCGACAATGGCGGAGCGGGGCGGCAGGCGGGAAAGGCGCGTAAAGCCGGTATAGGTTAGCTCTGACAGGCGGGGCCGGGACTCGATTTCAATCCCCCGGATCAGGCTGCGCAGCAGCGGCGCGATGGTTTCCGCGCCCAGAAACAGGGTTTCAGACTGTCCGCGTGCATTCAAAAGCCGGTCTGTAAACACATGGCCGCGCTCAGGGTCCGCACAGAGCTGGATTTCATCAACAGCGATAAAATCAACCGGCCGGTCCATCGGCATGGCTTCCACCGTGCAGGAAAACCAGCGGGCCCCTGAGGGGATGATTTTTTCTTCCCCCGTAATCAGCCCTACGGCGCGCACGCCTTTGAGCCGCACCATGCGCTCATAATTTTCCCGCGCCAGCAGGCGGAGCGGGAACCCCATGATTCCGGAGGTGTGGGCCAGCATGCGTTCAAGCGCCAGATGGGTCTTGCCGGTGTTGGTCGGCCCCAGTACAGCGCGCACGGGCGCATCTTCCGGGCTGGCGGGGGGCCGCAGGCGCGTGGCCTGCCGGCTTGGGGTATCCATCATCCTGCCATGGTCCGCTGGTATGCGTTCAAAAGCAACCCGTTCCCTTCTGCGGGGGCATTGTGCCGGAGGCGCTCCCGGCGCAGGTTTAAAGAAGGAGGAACTGTCCATGTCCGTGAGTGAACCTGACTGTCTCATCGTCTCCCGTAGCCGCCGCAAGGCCGGAACGGGTGCCTTGCGCATCGTGCACGGGGTTAGGGGGGCTGACCAGAAGGCTCTTGTGCCGCTGCTGGGGGCGGAAGGGACTGCCTTTGCAATGGCCTGTGGTTTTACCGGCAGGCCGGGCCAGCTGGTACTGGTGCCCGATGCGCGCGGCGTGCCGGTAGGGCTGTTTGGCGTACCGGAAAAAGGCCAGCGTGACCCGTATTTGTTCGGCGCTCTGGCGCAGGACCTGCCTGCCGGAGACTGGCAGGTGAGCGTGCCTGCCGATATTGCGCGGGATGATGTGATTCTGGGCTTCTGCCTTGGAGCCTATCAGTTTTCTCTGAAATCCGCTGCGAAACCGGCAAAGCAGGCGCGACCGCGTCTGGTCGTGACCGCGGCTGAGGAAACCGGTGTGGCGGTTGAGACCGCTCTTTCCATCTGGCTGGCGCGGGATCTGATCAATACGCCTGCGAACCTGCTCGGTCCTTCTGAGCTTGCGCGTGCGGCCCGCGCGGCGCTGACGCCGTTTGGCGCGGATGTTGAGATTATCAAAGGCGCTGCCCTTGATAAGGCTTATCCGTTGCTGGCGCATGTCGGGAACGGGTCTGACCGTGGGCCGCGTGTGGTTCTGGCCCGCTGGAAAGGGAGCAACGCAGGAAAAACCGTACCGCTGCTGTCACTGGTCGGGAAGGGCGTGTGCTTTGATTCCGGCGGTTATGACATCAAACCCTCCTCCGGCATGCTGCGCATGAAAAAGGATATGGGCGGGGCCGCGAGCGTTCTGGCGCTGGCACGGCTGATCATGACGCAGGATCTGCCGGTGCGGCTGGAAGTGCGGCTGGGATGCGTGGAAAACAGTGTGTCTGGCCACGCCATGCGGCCGCTGGATGTGGTGACAAGCCGGGCGGGCCTCACGGTGGAAATTGGTAACACGGATGCGGAAGGCCGGCTGGTGCTGTGTGACCTGCTGAGTGAAGCCGGTGAGCAGACACCAGACCTGCTGCTGGACATTGCGACGCTGACCGGCGCTGCGCGTGTGGCGCTGGGGCCGGATCTGCCCGCTTTGTTCTGTAATGATCAGGGCGTTGCGCAGTCCATTCTGGCTGCCGGGCAGCAGCAGGCAGACCCGTTATGGCAGTTGCCTTTATGGCAGGGTTACGCCGGATGGCTGAAAAGCCCTGTGGCGGACCTGAACAATATTTCCTCCAGACCTATGGCCGGGGCAGTAACAGCGGGACTGTTTCTTGAGCGTTTTGTAAATGCAGGCCAGCGATGGGCGCATATCGACAGCTATGCCTGGAACGATAACAGCAGGCCCGGACGCCCTGAAGGCGGCGATTCTCCTGGGATTCGCGCACTTTTCGATGCGGTGTGTCAAATTTTTGAGACGCACTCCGACGCGATATCGTAAAGAAATGTCACATTTCTGGAACTATTTTTAGAGTACAGGTTTTAAACACCTGAACCGGCTCCTATATAAGCGTCACCAAGTATGCCGGAAGTAAAAATGCAAAAGCCGGAAATTGCCCGTTCCGGGTGGTGGCCGGAGTTTTTGAAAGGATAAAATCTGATGGCACAGACTGCCGCCCAGGCTGAAGAGCTGGTTAAAACTCTTCGCGATACCGTCGTCTCTCTGGTGCGTGGCGAAGGCCCTGACCTCTCTGCACGCCAGCTTGCGGTTTTCCTGACCTGCTATCTGGATGAATCCGGCCATACGGTGCGTGGTTTGGCCTCCAGCCTGAACGTCTCCAAGCCGGCCATTACCCGCGCGCTGGACCGTCTGGGTGAGCTGGATCTGGCCCGCCGTAAGGTTGACCCGCTTGATCGTCGCTCCGTTCTGGTACAGCGCACGCCCAAAGGTGCCTCCTACCTGAAAGAAATTCGCTCCATCATGGGTGAAGCGGCTGATGATGAAGCCAAAAAGGCACGTCAGGACGACAAACCCGCACGCCGTGGCGCCACGCTGCGCCGTGTGGCCGCTGCCTGAGAACACCGTATTATACGGGCCTGTCCGTTTGTTTCTTTTTTTCAGGGAAACAACAGACAGGCCGGTTCTGAGAAACTTTTTTTCGTATCGGGCGTTTTTTTCTCAACACTTCCCACAAGCCTCTGGCCTACCGCCGCAGGGAAACGGGGAAGGGATAAAAAGAGAATAAGGAACGTTCCAATGCGTTTTTCTTCTGTTGCTTCCGTGGCCGCTGTGGCGGCACTGGCATTCTCTTCAGCCAGCATGATGCCCGCCGCATATGCGGCTGACGCGATGGGCACACCCACCGGAAAAATCACCCTCAGCGCAAAATCAGCCGATGTCGGAGTAGGGTATACCTGGGGTGATGGTAAGCTGACCTATGGGGGTCACACCTACAAATTCTCTGTTACAGGTGGCACGATTGCCGCCGTCGGTTTCTCCAAAATTGAAGGGGTTGGCACCGTTTACAATCTGCACCGCGTGCAGGATTTTGACGGCACCTACGGCGCTGCCCACGGGGAAGCGACGCTTGGAAACGGTCTGGGCGGGGCTGTTCTTGAAAACAAGAACGGGGTCCGTATCAAGATCGAGACCGCCACCAAAGGTGCACGCCTTGCAAGCTCTGCTGAAGGCCTGACCCTGAAGATTGAAAAATAAGCGTCTGACGCCTTTAAAAATACGCCGCCTACCACGGGCCAACCGGGTGGCGGCGTGTTTGCAGGACGGCAAACCCTGTCCAGAGAAGCTGGGGGACAAGCAGTAACCCCAGCCCGCAGGCCAGACCGGGGAGGACAGGCAGCGGTGCGATAAAATGCGCCACTACCGCTCCCCACACAACAAATCCCCATTCAGCCAGCGTAATCAGGGCCGGGTTCACACCGCTGCGGTGCAGAACCTGATATAAATGCCCACGGTGGGCCTGTACCAGAGAATGTCCGGCCAGCTTGCGGCGGACCAGCGTAAACAGCACATCATAAATCAGCGGGAAGAGCAGGCACGGGCCCAGAAGCCAGCCGGACGGCAGAGGCGTGGCATGGGCCACATGGAGTGCTGCAGCGCCCGCCAGCAGCCCGCAGCCCTGACTGCCGACATCGCCCAGAAAAATTCGCGCCTTTGGGTAATTAAAAGGCAAAAAGCCACACAGACAGGCGCAGAGCAGCAGCGCAGGCCAGAAGAGGTCTGGCACACCAAACGCGGGGCCAGTCAGCGCAATGAGGAGGCAGCCTACAGCCAGAGAGCCGGAAATCAGCCCGTTCAGCCCGTCCATAAAATTGATCGCGTTGGTGATAAACACCAGCCAGAGAGCGGAAATGAGCGCTCCGGCTATCGGGCCGCCCCATGTCATGGGTAGTGGCAGGGACGTGCCTCCGGCCACCACCAGCGCGGCAGCCAGACATTGCGCCGCAAATTTGATGGAAGGCGGCCACTGATACAGGTCATCCAGCCAGGACACACCGGCCAGTAATGCCGTCGCCAGAGCAGTCAGCAGCACCGGCGCGCTCAGCACGGGCTGGCCTGTTTCAGCAAGCAGAATGGGGCACAGCACAAAAAATGTGGCCATCACCCCCACGCCGCCGCCTTTGGGGGTTGGGCGTTCATGCGCGCTTCTGTGCCCCGGATGGTCCAGAACGGCCACGCGGATCATCATTTTCACCAGAAAGCCAGTGAAAAAAACGGCGCTGATCAGGCAGAAAACCGCCAGAAAAGAAGAAGAGGGGGCGATGGACATGGTCTCGGCTGGTTGTGCTGCTTCTAGGATGGCAGGTGCTAGGCTATAGGTGCAAGGTAATGGCACTGCAACGCTCTGAGTCTCTGCACCGCAGCCCCCGGCTGCGCCCGCTCAACAGAATCATGGTCAACATCCTGCTGGACGGGATGCTGGCGGCTCTGGCTGCGCCGTTCGCCCGGTGGCTGGCTGCCCCGCAGGACGGACTTCTGCACCCGCTGTGGTTTCTGGCCGGGGGAGCGATCACCCTGCTGGTTAGTGGTCTGCCGTTCAGAATGCCGCAGCAATACTGGCGGTTTTCAGGGGTTTCTGACCTTCTGGGCATTGCCGGTGCCTCGGTGGCCAGTGCGGTGCTGTTTTCTGTCGGACTTGTCTATGCCGGGTTCCGGCTCCCCAGCCTGACCTTCCCCATTATTTACGCGCTTGTATTGCTGATCATGCTGGGCGGGCTGCGGATTGGTTACCGTCTGGCGCATCGTCTTGCGGCCCGGAAGGCTGACCAGCGGCGCGTGGTGCTGGTGGGGGTGGATACCGAGGCAGATCTGTATCTGCGGGCTCTGGAGCGCAATCCGGCGGCGGGGATCCGCGTTGTGGGGATGGTTGCCCTCGGCACCCATCAGGCTGGGCGCAGGCTGCATAATGTGCCGATCCTCGGGCATGTGAATGAAATTGACGTGGTGCTGGACCGGCTGGACAAAGCCGGAACCCTCCCCGAGTCGCTGGTGGTGACAGATCCGTCCTTTAGGGGGGCTGCGCTCACAAAAGTGCTGGATGCCGGGGCCGCGCATGGCATTTCCGTGCTGCGCACACCCGCCCTGACGGACCTGACCCCAGCCGAGCGGGTGGAACTGCGGCCCGTGCCGATTGAGGATCTGCTTAACCGCCCTCAGGTGCCGCTGGACCGGGCAGGCATGGAGCGGCTGGTTGGCCATAAAACCGTGCTGGTGACGGGGGCTGGCGGCAGCATCGGCTCGGAACTGGTGCGGCAGATTGCCATGCTGGGGCCGGATAGGCTGATCCTGCTGGACCACGGTGAGTTTGAACTCTGGCAGATTGACACCGAACTGGCTGAATGGGCGTCCCACGTGCCGCGTGAGGTTGTGGTCGCGGATGTGCGGGATGAACCACGCATTGAAGACGTGATGGGCAGATTCCGGCCCGAACTGGTGTTCCATGCGGCGGCCCTCAAACATGTGCCGATTGTGGAAGCCAACCCGGCGGAAGGTCTGCTGACCAACGTGCATGGCACCCGCGTGGTGGCCGATGCCGCAGCCCGTAACGGCGCACGGGCGATGGTCGTGATTTCAACCGACAAGGCGGTGAATCCTTCCAGCCTGATGGGGGCCGCCAAACGCGCTGCGGAAATGTATTGTCAGGCGCTGGATATCAAAGCGCGGACCTCCGGCAATCCGGAGGCCATGCGCTGCATTACCGTGCGGTTTGGCAATGTGCTGGGGTCTACCGGCTCCGTCGTGCCGCTGTTCCGGCGGCAGCTTGAACGGGGCGGGCCGCTGACCGTCACGCACCCGGATATGCGCCGGTACTTCATGACCGTGCCGGAGGCTGTGGGGCTGGTGCTTCAGGCCAGTGTGCGCGGGACATGCGGTGTGGATGGGTCCGGCACGGATGCCCTGCTGCGGGATGGCGGGATTTTTGTGCTGGATATGGGTGAGCCGGTGAAGATTGTGGATCTCGCCCGGCAGATGATCCGTCTGGCAGGTCTCCGTCCGGAAGAAGACGTTGCTATTCGCTTTACCGGCCTGCGTCCGGGTGAAAAACTGTACGAAGAACTGTTTCACGGGCGGGAGGCCCCGGTGCCCACGGATGCGCCGGGCCTGCTGATGGCAACTCCCCGCGTGGTGGACCTGACGGATGTGGCGCAGGCAGTGGACCAGATTGCAGCCTGTGCACGCAAAGGGGATGTGAAGGCAGCCCTGCACATTCTGTCATTGCTGGTCCCGGAATTCGATCATAACCCCACAGGAGAAGTGCGCTCTGTTGCCCCGCCGGGAGCCGCAGAGGAAGCTGGAACGGCCGCAGGACACTCCGGGGCGATACAGACCAGAGGCCCCGTGGAGGGGCCGGACGGCAGCAGGAAACAGGGGACATCATGACCGATAAGACAGCAGATAAACCGATTGCGTTTCTTGATCTTCCTGCGCAGCAGAAGCGTCTGGGTCCGGCCCTGCGCGCCCGTGTGGATGCCGTGCTGGACCATTGCCGCTTTGTGATGGGGCCGGAGGTGGCTGAACTGGAACAGCGTCTGGCCGACTGGTGCGGGGCGAAGGAGTGTGTTGGCGTTTCTTCCGGCACGGATGCGTTGCAGATTGTCATGATGGCGGAGGGGATTGGCCGGGGGGACGCGGTGTTCCTGCCCGCCTTTACCTACACCGCGACGGCTGAGGTGCCGCTTGTGCTGGGGGCAACCCCGGTGTTTGTGGATGTGGACCCCAACACGTTCCAGATCGACCCCGAGCATCTGCGCGCCCGTATCCGCGCCGTGAAAGAGGCCGGAAAGCTGACAGCCCGCGCTATTGTGGGGGTGGATCTGTTTGGTCAGCCCGCGCCCTGGCCGGAACTGCGTAACATTGCGGAAGAAGAGGGCCTGTTCCTGCTGGCGGACTGTGCGCAGTCTTTTGGCGCCGTGCTGGAGGGCAAACCGCTGGGGCGGGAGGCAACAGCAACGACCCTCTCTTTCTTCCCGTCCAAGCCGCTAGGTGGCTATGGGGACGGCGGCGCTATTCTGACGGACGACCCGGAGCGGGCGGCGCTGTACCGCTCCCTGCGGACGCATGGGGAAGGCGGCACGCGGTATGAAGTGCTGCGCACCGGCATGAACGGGCGTCTGGACACCTTGCAGGCAGCTGTGCTGCTGGCCAAGCTGGATGGGTTTAAGGAAGAACTCTCCCGGCGGGACGCCATTGCACAGGCCTATGACGCGGGGCTTGCCGAAACTGTGCAGGTGCCGGTGCGGGTTCCGGACAGTGAGAGTGCGTGGGCCATCTACGCCATTCTGCTGAAAGACCCGGCAGAGCGCGCACCGCTTCAGGCCCGCCTGAAAGACCGGGGTGTGCCCTCCGCCATTTATTATCCGCTGCCGCTGCACAAACAGCCTGCGTATCGGGACCATCACGACGGCACGGTGCTGCCGGTATCGGAAGATCTGGCACAGCGTATTCTCGCACTCCCCATTCACCCGGAACTGACGGATGATGACGTCGCCCGCGTGATTGCGGCTGTGCGCGGTTAAGGAGAGATAGGGGAATGAGGAAGGAAACCGCGTTTCTGATCGGGTTTCTGGTGCTGACCATCGGCACGGCATCGTTAATCTGGATGGTGGCGCTGCCCAATTTCAAGCCCGTGGAGTTCCCTCAGGTTGCCAGTGGCGAGATTGAGGTCGGCCCCATGCGGCACAAGCGGGTGCTGAGCGCTGAGGAAGTGAAAACCGTCAACACATGGCTGGAAGAGCATAAAGGGGGTTGGGGGCCGCTGGGCCGCACCCCGCCCTCTTCCGGCGATTCGCGCATTATGCTGAAAGACGCCAGCGGTAAGGATGTGCTGGCGCTAACACTCTGGACCGGCATCAGCGCTGCGGACTGGAATGATACGGTGTTTGTGGAAGCGCCGGATGGCTCCAAAGTGCATACAGAAAGCTTTTCTGACAAAGCCTTCGCGCCCCTGCGCGCACTTGTGGATATGCATGTTTTTAAGCGGTCTGCTTTTCCGTAAAATAAAAAGGGCGCGGGATATGTTCTCCTGCGCCCTTCTTCAGACATTCCGGGTTTTCCGGTTCCGGATGAGCCGGGTTGGCCTCAGTCTGCGCGGCCTGACATCAGCGCCAGCCCTTCGGCTACGGAGACAAACTCGCCTCCGGCATCCACGCGCTCTTCTCCAAAACGGTTGATGAACAGAGAGCGCACCGCAGGCACAAAGGATGTGCCGCCGGTCAGAAAGACGCGGTCAATATCGGACGCGGCAAGGTTTGAATTTTCAAGCGCCTTGTCCACAGCACCGGCAAACTGGGCGAGGTCCGGGGCAATCCAGCTTTCAAACTCCTGCCTCGTGATGGTGCGTTCTACCTTCAGCCGTTTATGCTGGAAGGTCAGCACCGTGCTCTCTGCGGAGGAAAGCGCGCTTTTGGCGGCCCCAACAGCGCGGTAGAGCGCCTGCCCCTGCTGGTCATTCACCAGATCAAGCAGAGCGCGGAGTTTTTCCGGCTCGGCTGCGGTGCGGATAACGTCTTCAATATCACGCAGGGTCTGCGGCGTGCGCATCAGGGCCAGACGGTGCCAGTGGCCAAGGCTTGCGTACCATTCAATCGGCACCGGTAAGGGCTGGCCGCCCATAATGCGGTACGTGCTGTCCCGCCCCAGCAGGGGCGCAATGACGGTGTTGATAATGCGGTAATCAAACTGATCCCCCGCAATCCCGACGCCCGCATGCCCGAGCGGCGTGGCGCGGCCTGTGGCCGGGTCAAACCGCAGCACCGAGAAGTCACTGGTGCCGCCGCCAAAATCGCCCACCAGAATGGTGGTGGGTTTTTCCAGCCGCTGCGCAAAGCGCCAGCCTGCCGCTTCCGGTTCCCACGCAATGCCAATGGGGCCGAACCCTGCTGCGGTAAAGCTGTCCCGCAGGCGCTGCTCGCCCAGCGCATCATCCGCGCGGTCTCCGGCAAAATGCACGGGCCGGCCGACCGTGACCTGCACGGAGGCCGGGTCAATCTTCACGGCCTGCATCAGATGCGTCAGGAACCGGGCAATCAGCATTTCCAGCGTCATGCGACGGCTGAAAATCTGTGTCTCGCGGAAGGATTTCTGCGCGAGGTAGGACTTCATGGACATGATCATGCGGCTTTCCGCAGGATCTTCCAGATAGGCATCCACTGCTGCCGCCCCAATGCCTTCATGCAGCTTCAGGCGGCCGCCCTCTTCATCATGCCAGAAGCAGAGCAGGGTGCGGCAGGTCTCAGACGCGCCGTGGTGCGGGAAGGTAAACCGGGCGGTCTCTGTGCGTCCGTCCGGGTGGGCCAGCACCACCACGCTGTTGGTGGTGCCGAAATCAAGACCAATTTTCAGGCTGTTGGAAGGCGTCGTCGTCATGTTTCAGCGGGCAGCCTGCGGTCTGTCGGTTGCGTCAAAACGGAGCGGTTCGCCAAGGGCTTTGTCCGCCAGCGTGCCTTCCCACATGACCTGATTCCCACGGATGATGGTGCCCACCGGGCGGCCCGTGACGGTCTGGCCCGCAAAGGGAGACCAGCCACAGCGGGAGGCCATCCAGCTCTGTTCCATCGTCCAGCGGGACTTGAGGTCCACAATGGAGAAATCCGCATCATACCCCACGGCAATACGGCCCTTGCGCACCAGCCCGAACAGGCGCTGCGGCCCGGCGGACGTCATGTCCACAAGGCGGCGCAGGGTGAGGCGGTTATTGGCGACGTGATCCAGCATCAGCGGCAGCAGAGTTTGCACGCCCGGCATACCGGAGGGGGAGGCCGGGTAGGGCTTTTCCTTGGCGGAGAGCGCATGGGGGGCGTGGTCGGAGCCGATAATGTCCGGCATGCCCTGACTGACCCAGTGCCACAGGCCATCCCGGTGCGCGCCGGAGCGGATGGGCGGGTTCATCTGCGCCAGCGTGCCCAGACGCGGGTAGGCTTCTTCCCCGGCCAGCGTCAGGTGCTGCGGCGTCAGCTCACAGGTAGCAATGTCCCGGTTTGCTGCAATCAGTTCCAGCTCCGCAGGCGTGGTGATGTGCAGGATATGCACCCGCCGCCCGGTTTTGCGGGCCAGATGCAGCGCGCGGGTGGTGGCGCGCAGGGCGGTTTCATCATCCCGCCAGACGGGGTGGGAGGATGGGTCTCCCTCCACGCGGTAATCCATCCGTTCCTTCAGGCGGGCTTCATCTTCCGCATGAATGGCCACACGACGCATGCCGGACCGCAGGACACGCTCCAGCATATCATCTTCTGAAATCAGCAGGTTGCCGGTGGAAGACCCCATGAACACTTTGACGCCTGCCGTGCCGGGCAGCTTTTCCAGTTCACCACACTGGTCCGCGTTGTCCACGGTCGCCCCCACGTAAAAGGCGTGGTCACACCACATACGGTGTTTTGCGCGGGAGAGCTTGTAGGCCACAGCTTCCGGCGTGGAGGTCGGCGGGCGGGTGTTGGGCATTTCAAACACGCCCGTCACGCCGCCCAGAACAGCGGCGCGGCTGCCGGATTCGAGGTCCTCATTAGCCTCGGCACCCGGTTCACGGAAATGGACCTGCGTATCAATCACGCCCGGCAGAATGGTCAGCCCCGTGCAGTCTATGGTGCGGCCTGCGTCAGCCTGCCCGCCTATGGCGGCAATCAGCCCGTCCCGCACATACACATCCGTCTGCACGGTGGCGTCTGGCAGCACAACGGTGCCGCCTTTCAGAACCAGATCGTAAGACCCGCGGGCCTGAGCGGCAACGCTGCCCGGTGTCGGGCCAGAGGATGTGGGGGAAGAGGACATGGCGTTTTTTCCTGTTCTGGCGGAAGGCAAAAGGAAAAGGCGAGGGGAGAGCGCGGGGTAACGGGAGAAATGAGTCGGAAAGGCTCAGAAGGCGGGAGAGGCCGCGCCGGAGCGCAGCCCGTGCCGTCCTCAGGATGCGGCGGGTGTTTCCCGCGTGCGGGTGCGCAGGGTCACCAGTTCCTCGGCGGAGGTGGGGTGAAGACCAATGGTGCGGTCAAAATCCTGCTTGGTCAGACCAGCCGTGACAGCCACGGCAACGCCCTGCAACATCTCCGGAGCATCATCGCCCAGAATATGTGCGCCCACGACTTTCTGGCTGTCCTGCTGCACAACCAGCTTCATGACGGTCTTGCGGTCCTTGCGGCCACTCAGCGTGTGGCGCATGGGGGTAAAGCGGGTGAAGTAGATGTCCACCACGCCATGCTGCGCGGCTTCCTCTTCCGAAAGACCGACAGAGGCCAGCGGCGGTGAGAAGAAGACGGCCTTTGGCGTGGTATCGAACGCCCACTCACGCGGCGGTTCCTTGCCGAACAGGCGATCAGCAAGGTTATGGCCTTCCGCAATGGCGACGGGGGTCAGGTTGATGCGGTCCGTCACGTCCCCAATGGCATACACGCCGGGTTCCGTGGTCTGGCTACCCGCATCCACCGTAATCTGCCCGTGTTTGCCGATTGCGATGCTGGTCTGGTCCAGCCCAAGTTTTTCAATCTTGGGTTTTCTGCCGGTCGCAAAAAATACGCAGTCCGCTTCCAGCGTCTGCCCGTTATCCAGCGTGACGGTATAGACCTCACCCTCTTTGGTGATGTGCTTCGGGGAGGTGTGCGGATGCTGGGTAATGCCGCGCACGGTAATGGCTTCAGCCATAGCGGCGCGCATGTCTTCATCAAACCCGCGCAGGGGCAGGTCCTGCCGGTAGACGAGGTCAACCTGTGACCCAAGACCTGCAAAAATCCCGGCAAATTCCAGTCCGATATAGCCGCTGCCCACAAGCACCACGCGCTGGGGGCGGGCGGGCAGATGGAAGGCGTCATCGGACGTAATGGCCAGCTCAGCGCCCGGAATATCCGGGCGGACAGGCGTGGAGCCGGTTGCAATGACGATATGTTTTGCCGTGACGGTGCGCGGGGCCTCATCCGGGGCGAGCGGAGAGGCTTCAACCCGCACGGTATGCGCATCCACAAAACGGGCATGGCCCGTCAGCAGGGTGATGCCTGCCTTTTCCAGCATGGAGACGTAAATGCCGTTCAGGCGGGTAATTTCTTTGTCTTTGGCGGCAATCAGGGTGGCCCAGTCATGCGTGCCGCGGGTGGAGGACCAGCCAAAGGCGTGGCTGTCATCCACCATATCGCCATACTCGCTGGCCTGAACCATCAGCTTTTTGGGCACACAGCCCAGATTGACGCAGGTGCCGCCCCAGTGGCGGCTTTCCACTACGGCCACGCGCGCGCCATGCCCTGCGGCAATACGGGCGCAGCGCACCCCGCCGGAGCCTGCTCCGATGACAAGAAGATCAAAATCATGCGTCATGGCGCAGCCTCCGTTTGGTCAGTGTTGGGGCGCTGGCAGCCCGGAGACCGCCAGCGGGCAAAAAGCCTCAGCGTTCAGCAAAGGCCTTTTCCACGACGTACGAGCCGGGGTTGGACATATTGCCTTCATCAAACCCGCGGGCCTGAAGCAGGGCTTCCGTATCGGCCAGCATTTCTGGTGACCCGCAGATCATCACGCGGTCATGCTCGGGGTCCAGTTCCGGGATGTTCAGGTCCGTAAAGATCTTGCCGGATTCGATCAGCTTGGTGATGCGGTCGGTCACGGCAAAGGCTTCACGCGTCACAGCCGGGTAGTACAGCAGCTTGCCGGACACGTCCTCGCCCAGAAACTCATGTTCCGGCAGTTCATGGCGGATGTGGTTCGCATAGGCCAGTTCACCGGAGATACGCACGGTGTGGCTCAGGATCACATGCTCGAACCGCTCATAGCAGTCCGGGTCCTTGATCAGGCTCATGAAGGGAGCCAGACCCGTGCCGGTGGACAGGAAATACAGGTTCCGGCCCGGGCGCAGGTTATCCAGCAGCAGCGTGCCGGTCGGCTTGCGGCCGATCAGCACCGTATCCCCCACTTTAACGTGGCGCAGGCGGGAGGTCAGCGGGCCATCCGGCACGGCAATGGAGAGGAATTCCATTTCATCGGCGTAATTGGGGGAGGCAATGGAGTAGGCGCGCAGCAGCGGCTTGCCGTCCAGCTCGATCCCGATCATGGCGAACTGGCCGTTTTCAAACCGCAGGCCGGGGTCACGCGTGGTGGTGAAGGTGAACAGGCGGTCCGTCCAGTGATGCACCGTCAGCACTTTGGCCGGATACAGGTTGCCGTATTCCTTGGTGGGGGGGGCAAGGTGCCACACACCGTCCTGACCTTCGACCGGCAGAAGGCCTGTCGGGACTTCAGAGGCCGTCATTTTCGGCAGAATGTCGGAAAATGTTCCGGTTGACGTTTCAGACATGGTTTCAGACATGGGCCGCTTATACTCCGCTTGCAGCAGATCGAGAGGATATGCCCCGTAGCCGGCCTGTGGTCCCGGTGCGGACTCTTGAACGGCACGGAGGCGTGCTTCTGGTCGTGGCGCGTTTCTAAGGGGCAAGGCGGCGCGACGCCAGTGCAAATTCATCACGCGTCGCTTTCTGGCAGTGCACAGGTGCGGTTTTATTGCTGTTTCAGCCATTGTTCCGCCCGCGCGGATGCCGCATGAATACGGCTATGACATCAGAGACTTTCGCATCCCCCGCCCGTGAGGCCTTTGCCCGTGTTTCCGCCCGCACCGGGCTGAGTATCGAGCCACGGGAAGAGCAGGATGTTCTGCGCCGTATTGCCCGCGCGCTGGAACCCGGTGCGCGGGATATTCCGGATGAAACCTACCGCGAGATTCTGTGCGTTGCCCGGCGCAAGAAACGCGTCTCGCGCCTTGTGGACCTGACGCGGCGCAGTGGCCGGATCTGGGTTTCACGGGATGAAATTGAAGAAGCCGTTGGAACGATAGAAGATCCGGAAGCGGATGACAGAGCGCTGGAGCGTGCTCTGGCCCCCGTCTCCCGCGCGCGGCTGCGGTCTTACGGGGCCAGCCCGCGCGCGGTGTTTGAGACAGTTCAGGCGGATCTGGTGGATACCGGGCGCGTGCTTTCCCCGCCTCAGACAGACCTGTTGCTGATGGCTATTGCGCTGGCGTTTGACCTGCCAGAGGGCGACCCGTTTCTGGATACCGCCCGGCGGGAGGAAGCACAGCGCCAGAAGGTTGCCAGCACTATTGAGCGCACGGCGCGGGAAAAGCGTGAGAAAGAAGAATCGCGCCTCCGCACGTGGGAAGAAAGTCTGGTGCCGTTTCAGGAGGTGCCGCGCCTGCTGCGCTGCTCCCATAAGGAAGCGTTGCGCTGGATTGCGGAAAATCGCCTGCCCGTCGCGCGAAAAGTGCGCGACTCGGGGGACCGGGAACGCTGGGAGTTTGACCCGGCGGAACTTATTGCCCTGCGCGGCAAGCTGGGGGAGTGGCGGAACGGGGGTGTGCCGGCTGCTGTCGGGGCAGGCGGCAAGGCTCCGGACATGGGCCGGAAGGTGGCCAATTCCGTTATTGCCCGCGTGGCGGCGCTGGACCGGTACGTTGCTCATTTCCGCACAGCGCGGGCGCTCAACCGACGCATTACTCTCGTCACCGGCCCGACCAACAGTGGCAAATCCTACACGGCGCTGAATGCGCTGGCGCAGGCGGAAAGCGGCCTTGCGCTGGCTCCCCTCCGCCTGCTGGCGCATGAATTTAAGGAAGCACTGGCTTCGCGCGGGGTTGAGGCCTCTCTGGCAACCGGGGAGGAGCGTATTGTCGTGCCCGGTAGCCGCCATCTGGCGGCCACGGTGGAAATGTGCCCGTTCCATAATCCGGTGGATGTCGCGGTCATTGATGAAGCACAGATGCTGTTCGATACCGATCGCGGAGCAGCATGGACGGCGGCGATCATGGGGGCTCCGGCCCGCCATCTGTATGTGCTGGGCGCGCCGGACTGTATTCCCATGGTGCGGCGCATTGCCGAACTGTGCGGGGACCCGCTGGATGAAATCTCTCTGGAGCGCAAAAGCCCGCTCAAACCGGCGTCCCAGCCGGTGCGGTTGCAGGAGCTTCAGGCCGGGGATGCGCTGATTGCCTTTTCACGCCGGGAGGTGCTGGACCTGCGGGCCGCCCTTATGCAGCACGGACGGCGCGTGGCGGTGGTGTATGGCGCGCTCAGCCCGGAGGTCCGCCGGGCGGAAGCCCAGCGTTTTAATTCCGGCGCGGCGGATATCCTGATCGCGACAGACGCCATTGGCATGGGGCTGAATCTGTCCATCAAGCGCGTGGTGTTTGCCGCACTCAAAAAGTTTGATGGCAAGCAGACGCGGGATCTCACGGTGCAGGAGGTCAAGCAGATTGGCGGTCGCGCCGGGCGCTACGGCAAGCATGAAGTGGGCGTCGTGTCTGTTCTGGCAGGGGCGGGCAGTCCGGCCTTTATCCGCCGTCAACTTGATGCGGATGCTGAAATTCCGGAAGATCTGCGGCCTTTCGTTCAGCCGGATGCGGATATCGTCAAGGCTGTTGCGGCGGAAATCGGGTCAGAAAGCCTGTACGGCGTGCTCTCCCGTATTCACCGTGCGGTGTTGCGGAAGGATGACCCCAATTATCGTCTGGCGGATATGGAGCAGGCGTTTGCCATTGCCTCAGCACTGGAAGGGGTGGAGGGGCTGGATCTGACAACCCGCTGGTCTTACGCCATGTGCCCGGTGGATGACCGGGATAATGGCATCCAGCGTTTGGTTGGCTGGGCGGCGGATCATGCCGCAGGCCGCCGCGTGCTGCCGCCGGGCACCGGGCGCCTGCCTCCCAGTGAGCGTGCCAGCCGGGAAGAGCTGGAGCGCGCGGAAAAGCGGCATAAACGTCTGGTGGCATGGCGGTGGCTGGCTTTACGCTTCCCCGAATTCTACCCGGACCGGGAGGACGCCGAGGAGACTACGCGCCGCCTGAATGAATGGATTGAAAACGTCCTGCGCCAGCAGAGCCGCACCCGGAGTGCCGCACCGGGCGGGAGTTCCCGCAGGCGGGGTTAAGAGAGGTATCGCGTGTGACGTCGCCGCGAAGGAGCCTTCATCATAATGGATGCTTTGCGCGAAATATCGACTTTGCTTAAGGCAGACCCATTCCGGTGGCGTCTGCTAGGACTGGTGCGTGACCTGAGATTGCCGGATGCATGGATTGGCGCGGGCTTCATACGAAATGCTGTCTGGGATCATTTACATGGTCGGACAGGATCTGAGTTGCTCAGCGATGTGGATGTTATCTGGTATGATCCAGCACGGCCGGACCCTGAAACAGACCGAAGCTATGAAGCTTTCCTTCGGGCAGCAGAGCCCAGTGTTTCGTGGTCAGTGAAAAATCAGGCGCGCATGCATGAGCGTAATGGCGACCAGCCTTATTCATCCAGCATTGATGCCATGCGTTACTGGCCTGAAACAGCAACAGCGCTCGCTGCCCAACGCAGCATGACCGACGCGTGTTATCTAGCGGCCCCTCTGGGCACAGACGACTTGATGAATCTGGTCCTGCGGCCAACGCCGCATTTTGCCCGTAACAGAATGAAGGACTACCACGAACGGACGCAGGCAAAAGGATGGACCAGCATCTGGCCACGCCTGACGCTGGTTAGCGGATAATAGATAGTCTGTTGCCGCCGGTCGTGTCCTACCAGGCCACCCCGGTCAGGCGTTCGGATGCATCCCACAGGCGGGCTGCCGTGCTGATTTTTTGTGCGGAGGGCGGTACGTGGGCCGGGCCGGGTGGGCCGCGCCGTTCGCCCGCGCCCTGCGGGCCGTAATAATCGCCATCCCGCGCGGCGGGTGAGAGTGCGGCATATAGCAGCGGTTCCGCGCCACGGGCGGCAGACTGCCCCATAACACGCAGGATCGCGGTGCCAAGCACGCGTTCGGCCTTGCCCACAGCATCCGGCAGGCTGGAGGCCGGGCCGTTGGCGATAATGGAGGTGGAAGACCAGCCCGGATGCGCTGCGCGGGAATGGATGTTCCAGCCATTTTCTCCGGAACGGCGGGCCAGTTCCCGTGCAAACAGCAGATTGGCCAGTTTGCTTTGCTGATACGCGCCAAACGGGCTGTAGCGATGGCGGGACTGCAAATCATCAAACTGGATGGTGTTTTTGCAGGCGGCCAGACTGGCGACGGTCACAACCGTACCGCCACCGGAAGCGGCTTCAAGCAGCGGGCGCAGGCGGGTGGTGAGTGCAAAATGGCCCAGATGATTGGTGCCAAACTGCATTTCAAACCCGTCTGCCGTTTCCTGTCTGTGGGCAAGGGCCATGACGCCAGCATTATTCACCAGAAAATCCAGCGTGCGGGTGCGACTGGCCACGTCCGCGGCACAGGCGGCAATGGAGTCGAGCGAGGACAGGTCAAGCGTCAGCAGGTCCACCTCAGCACCGGGGCAGCGGGTCTGAAGGGCCGCCAGAGCGGCTTCGCCTTTTGCTTTACTGCGTACGGGCAGCAGCAGGCGCGCGCCACGTGTGGCCAGACCACAGGCAACTTCAAACCCAAGGCCGCTATTGCCGCCCGTCACCAGCGCCACACGGCCTTTCAGGCCGGGCTGGCGGTTGGTTACGGCCCATTCGTGCTTGCCGATCATGAAGGCATAATCCGCAGGCGTTCATCTTTTTCTGCTGCCGCCAAGGCTTCCTCCGTCAGACGTTTTTCATTGCGTTTCAGGAAAAGGAACGAGACGACGATGATTGTCGCGGCGCAAACCCCAAAGACAATCCCCAGTGGTCCGGAAAGCCGCAAAACCTCGTTCCCCAGCAAATAGGTGCAGATGGCATAGCCGCCTGCCCAGCAGATGCCGCCCAGCGCATTATGCCATAGGAACGTATGCCAGGGCATATGGTTCGCCCCGGCCAGCAGCGCGACAAACATCCGCAGCACGGCAATAAAACGGCCAAAAAAGACAACCGACCCACCGTGTTTGAGGAACACATAGCGTCCCAGCAGCAGGCGGTTGGGGGTCAGACCAAATTTGGGCCCATATTTCTGTAACAGCCGCAGGCCCAGCGCCCGGCCAATCAGATAGCCAAAATTATCCCCCATAATCGCGCCAATCACGGCAGCAATGACCACCCCACTGATATTGAGCTTATGGGTTGTCGCGCAGAACAGCGCGCCGGTGATGATCAGACTCTCGGCAGGCAACGGAAACCCCATGCTTTCAAGCATGACCACCACACCAATCACGGCATAGCCGTAATGGGAGAACAGGCTGTTCAGGTAATGCAGTGAAAAAATGGATTCGAGAGAGTGTAACAGGATAAAAAATCCACTTCAGGCTGGGCGTGTGACAAAGGGTGCAGCAGGAACAGTCTCCGTTGCAAGCTGTCAAGTGCTGCGGTGTTACAGGTTGCAGGCCAGCAGAAGCGGCGTGGCGGATACCCTTCTTTTGCCCGCATATCTGCCGGGGCCGGTTTTTCGGCCGGTTTTTCCTGCCGGATGTCTGTCTCTGGCGTCCATATTACGGTCTGATGGCGTATAGATTACGGTTTGAGAGAACCGACAGCAGCAGCCTTGGAGAGCCTTCATGATGTCTGATCTGACTTTTTCGTCCTCCACACGGCCTCAGGGCGCGCCGCCTGTGCCCTGCGGCACATGGCCCTCGCGCGTTACGGCGGCTCTGGTGGCGGGGAAAACGCTCTCGCTGTCTGAAGTCAGTGCCGATGGCAACGCCGTGTTCTGGCTTGAGCGTCGCCCGGCGGAAAAAGGCCGGTCTGTTCTGATGCGCTGGACCGAACAGGGCGGGGCGACGGAAGCTCTGCCTGCCAGTTTTGATGTCGCGACCCGTGTGCATGAATATGGCGGGGGCGCTTATGCCGCACGCGCCGGGCGTCTTGCGTTTTCGGACAAACACACGGGCGCCGTCTGGCTGGTGCCGCAGGCGGGCGCGCAGCCTGTCCGCATCACGCAGGGGCAGGATCTGCGCTATGCGGATCTGCGATTTGACCGCCTCGCGACAACCGTTCTGGCTGTGCGGGAAGATCATCGCGCCTCCGGTGAGGCCAAGGCCGCTCTGGTGGCGCTGAAACTCCCGGCAGGCAGCGCGCCGGCGGAAGAGGTTGTTCTGTATAGCGGCCCGGATTTTCTGTCGTCTCCGTCGGTTTCGCCAGACGGCGCGCGCATGGCGTGGGTGGAGTGGCAGCATCCGGACATGCCGTGGGACGCCACGCGCCTGTGTCTGGCCGATGTGGAGCACGATGCGGAAGGCCGGATTACCGCTCTGCGTAACCGCAGTGTTCTGGCCTGGGCAGAGCAGCGCGAATCCGTCCTTGAACCTCGCTGGACGGAAGACGGGCACCTGCTGAGCATCTCGGACCGTTCGGGCTGCTGGACGGTCTGGACTGTTCAGCAGACCGGGGGTTCTGCTGCGCTGGTACCCTGCACCATGCCAGAGGGTGAAATTGGCCAGCCTGCGTGGGTGTTTGGTCAGCGCAGTTATCAGCCATTGCCAGAGGGAGGCTGTCTGGTGCTGGCGGTGCGCGATGGCCGGACGGCCTGCCTGCATCAGCCCGAGCATGGGCAGGCGACTGCATTTATGGCCCATGCTGACCAGTGCCCTGTGCCACTGGCGGATGGACGGTTTGCCTGGCTGGAGGTGCCGGGGGACGCTCTGCCTGCTGTGGTGGTCGGGAGCGGAGCGCAGGGGGTGGAACAGGTTCTGCAACGCGCCGCAGAGCTGGATCTTGCGCCTGCAGATATTGCACGAGCGGAAACCATTCGTTTCCCCGTGCCGGGGCAGGAGGGTGTTGCGGGCCACGCTCTGTTCTACCCGCCCGCCAACAGCCGGGCCTCCGTGCCGGAGGGCACGTTGCCCCCCATGATTGTGCAGGTGCACGGCGGGCCGACAGCCCGTGCGCAGGAAGGGTTTTCCTTCAAGGTGCAGTGGTGGACGTCTCGCGGATTCGCGGTGCTGGATGTGAATTACGGCGGCTCCACCGGATTCGGCCGGGCATGGCGGGAACGGCTGAATGGCGCATGGGGTGTGGTGGATGTGGCGGATTGTATCGCCGCTTGCCAGCATATGGTGGCCACAGGCCGCGTAGACCCGAAGCGCCTCGCCATTCGTGGTTCCAGCGCGGGCGGTATGACCGTGCTGGTGGCCCTTGCCGAATCGGACCTGTTTGCGGCCGGTGTCAGTCTCTATGGGGTGACAGATCTGCGGGCACTGGCGCAGGAGACGCATAAGTTCGAGGCGCGGTACCTGGACGGGCTGATCGGCCCATGGCCGGAAGCCGAGGCCATCTATCTGGCGCGGTCACCGCTGTCTGTTGCGCATAAAATCAAGGCGGCCGTTCTGCTGTTGCAGGGCTCTGATGATAAGGTTGTGCCGCCGGGGCAGGCGCATGCCATGGCCAGAGCGCTGGAAGAGGCAGGCTCTCCCTGCTCTCTGCATGAATTCCCCGGTGAGGGGCATGGCTTCCGGCAGGAAGAGACAATTCGCAAAGCGCTGAAAGAAGAACTGGCCTTTTATGGTCGCGTTTTCGGGTTTTAACCGCCTGCGCAGGGGATACGTTTTTGTGATCAATAAAAACCTTCCGGCGCGGCGACGTTTTTTTATCTGCGGACGTTAAGACCCAAAAAAGGAAAAGGCCGAATCCTCCTCCCGGACGATTCGGCCTTTTTGCATGCGCTGGCGGGTTATCGCCGGGGTCAGTCTTTATAGCCCGGCGTATAGATCAGGCTTTCAATCCATGCCCGAATATCCTGCGGGCGTTCCACCGTGGCTGCGCCCTGATCAAAAATGAATTCGGCAATGCGGGTGGCGGAGGTGATGGAGACTTCCAGAATCTCGCTCTGCGGTGGGAACAGGCGGCCACGCTCCTGTGCGGCAGGATCAACCTGATCCGCCAGTGCCTTTGCGGCTTTGATCACCATATCATCGGTAATCAGGTCCGGGCATGTGGCGTAGACGGCCAGCCCCAGAGCCGGGAAAATATAGAAATTATTGGCTTGCCCCGGATAGAAGGTCTTCTCGTTCAGCGTGACTTCCGGATATTGCAGGCCTGCGGCAAACAGCGCCCGGCCATCGGACCAGCTATAAGCCTGTTCAGCCGTGCATTCTGCGTTTTTGGCAGGCAGGGAGAGCGCAAAAATCACGGGGCGCTCATTCAGCGCCGCCATTTCTTCCACAACGGCCTGCGTAAAGGCCCCCCCACAGGTGGAAACACCAATCAGAACGGTCGGTTTTACAGCTTTGATCGTGGCCAGAAGGTCACGTGAGGGTGGCATGTCCTTCGCAAAACGGGCCTGCTGGGGGGAGAGGTCGGTGCGGGAAGTTTCCAGCAGCCCGTCCACATCCATCAGCGTCATGCGGGAGACCGCATCAGCTTCTGACAGGCCTTCCTTCTGCATGGCCGTAACCAGCATATTGGCAATGCCCAGACCAGAGGAGCCCGCACCGAGGAAGAGGACGCGCTGCTTCGTCAGAGGCTCGTTCTTGATGCGGAGCGCGGTAATCAGGCCCGCAAGAGTGACTGCCGCCGTGCCCTGAATATCATCATTATAACAGCGGACACGCGGGAAATATTTTTCCAGATACCGGATGGCATCCGTGCCTTTCCAGTCTTCAAAATGCAGGCAGCAACGGGGGAAGACGGTCTGCACAGCCTGCACAAACTCTTCCACAAACTCGTCCAGCACGTCCTGAGAGGGCGGTTCGCGCCGCAGGCCGAGATAAAGGGGGTCAGCCCGCAACGCACTGTTGGTTGTACCGATATCAAGCTGGATGGGGAGCAGCACTTTCGGCGGCACAGCCCCGCAGGCCGTATAGAGGTTCAGTTTGCCGATGGGGATACCCATCCCGTTCACGCCGATATCGCCCAGCCCCAGAATGCGGCCACCCGTGGTGACGCAAATCACCCGGACATCATCCACCGGCCAGTTGCGCAGCACCTCTTCAATCCGGCCTTTCATCTCCAGACTAATGTACATGCCACGGGGGCGGCGATAGATATGGCTGAACTGCTGGCAGACGGCAGCCAGTGTCGGCGCATAGATAATCGGCACAAACTTGGCCGGGTTGGACATCAGAACCCGGTAAAACAGGGTCTCGTTCTGGTCCCGCAGGCCGCTCAGATAAATATAGCGCTCAAGGTCGCTGGGTTTGGCTTCCAGATGCCGGTGAATACGCTCAACCTGCCGGTCCAGACTTTCAACATGGGTTGGCAAAAGCCCTTCCAGACCATACTGCCGCCGCTCCTCAGCCGTAAACGCTGTACCCTTGTTCTGACTGGCGTCATTCAGGAGGGACATTCCCCGGGGGTGAGGTGTGGAGGCTGTTGGCATTATAAACCCTTCAAACATGTGAGACCGGCAAACACATTTCCCGACGAAAAACGGCAGAAAAATGCGGTTCTTATTTTTATGGCGTCGAAAGTAACAAAATTTTCAGTGCGGAAGTCTGAGAATTTCAAGAGGGAGCCATGTTCTGCGCAGAAAATAACAGGAGGCTGCCACCCGCTCTGCCACCGGAGTTTTCCATGCATGGCCAGAGAGAGGGAGGTCTGCTTTGTGTCCTCAGAACGCTGCATCGCGCAGACAGTTCAGGAACGCAGCGCATAAAAAAAGAGGCGGCACAGGGCCACCTCTTTTTAAAATATCTCAGATCCGCAGACTGGACAGGTTCAGAGTTTTTCAACCTGACCATATTCCAGATCGACCGGGGTCGAACGACCGAAAATGGAAACGCTGACTTTCAGGCGTCCCTTTTCTTCATCAATTTCTTCAATTACCCCGTTGAAGGAGGTAAACGGCCCATCCGCCACGCGGATCTGCTCACCCACTTCAAACGTCACGGCAGAACGCGGATGCTGGATGCCTTCCTGCGCCTGCTTGATGATCCGTTCAGCTTCTGCTGCGGAAATCGGGGTCGGGCGGTTCTTGGTGCCAAGGAAGCCCGTAACTTTCGGGGTATCCTTTACCAGATGCCAGGACTCATCCGTCATTTCCATCTTCGCCAGCACATAGCCGGGGAAGAATTTGCGCTCAGCATTCACTTTCTGGCCGCGACGCATTTCGATGACTTCTTCTGAGGGAACCAGAATTTCATCAATATGGTCAGCAAGGCCCTTCTGTTCTGCCTGCTCGCGAATATGCTGGGCGATTTTTTTCTCGAAGCCCGAATAGACGTGGACCACGTACCAACGTTTGGCCATGTCGTTTCCTCAGCCTCCCAGCCCGAACAATTGACGCACGCCGAGACCAATCAGCTGGTCAACGACAAAAAAGAAAACAGATGCAAGCCCGGCCATGGCAAGAACAGCACCTGTTGTGATGAAAGTCGCACGTCGGGACGGCCATGTGACCCGTTCGGCCTCGGCACGCACATCACGCAGAAACTTACCGGGACTGACCGACACGCACTATCCTCTCTCCGCTGCCCGGCCCGGTGTGATCCGGACAGACGGCGCAGCCAATATTCTCTCTGTCAGAAAACGCCGCAGGTCCTGCGGGGCTTTCCAGCCAGTGTTGTCTGGCAGGGGTGGAGGGTCTCGAACCCGCAACCTCCGGTTTTGGAGACCGGCGCTCTAGCCAATTGAGCTACACCCCTGCAGTCCGACAAGCCGACGCGGAAAGCAGGTATAACGGAAATCCGTCAGCCTGACCACCCATAGCGGCCCGTGCAGGAGGCGGAAGAAAATATGTTGCGGCCCTAAAGTCAAGAGGCAGAAAACAATATCCTGCCAGAATGTGACAAGACGGTGAAAAAAGTCCCCGTGTCAGGGGCTTGCGAAAGGCGATGCTTTGGGGGTAAGAGAAACCCACAAACCGAGCGCGGGCGTAGCATAGTGGTAATGCAGTAGCCTTCCAAGCTTCTGAGGAGGGTTCGATTCCCTCCGTCCGCTCCAGTAAATTCCCAAAAATAAAAAAATTTCTTCCCCGTGGTGAGATCTGCTTTTGCGGTATCCGGATGCCGTGGGCTGCTGCCGGAGGCCAGGTGGTCACGGACTCAGGCACGCGGTGATATGGATTCGCACTTTTTTCGGTGCCCCCTCCATTCCAGCCCTGCAAAATCTGCCCGGACCCTTCCTTCCCGCGTCCCGTCGATTGAGGGCCACATTTCAGGAAAAGATTTTCGGTGTTGTTTTTCAGGGCGGCGGATACGGAAAAGCAGAGTGTGCCGTCGCTTCCTGAGATGTTTTTTTGCCGGAAAGGTCATTTTCCTGCCGGTGGAGGAATGAAAACCGGGGGTGCCCGCTCATTTTGGGCGAAGCTGCCGGTTGCGTGGCAAGTTTCAGCATGCTAGAGGCCGCGCCGACGCATGCTTGTGGCTCCTATACAGCCAGAGGCGGAGTCATGTATGTGGAATGCCGGCGCGCACAGAAGGAAAGAGCCTAAAGAGTGGTGGCCTCGGGCGTAACGACAGCACAATCTGTTGCTTTTGCTTCCAACGGTCTTGAAGGCCGTTATGCAACTGCGCTTTATGAACTCGCAGCGGAACAGCAGCAGCTGGATGCAGTGCTTGATGAATGTGCGGCACTTGCCCGCCTGATTGATGAAAGTGCTCCGTTGCGCACTGTTCTGGATGATCGGCGGCTTGATATCCGTGTTTCCCGCAAGGCTGTTCTGGCCGTGCTGGACGCACAGGGTTTTTGCCAGACTCTTAAGAATTTCGTGGGTGTTGTTGCTGACAACCGCCGTCTGCCAAAACTGCGGCAGATCATGGCGGCAGTCGATGCCCTCGCTTCCGCCCGCCGTGGGGAAGTGGTTGCGGATGTTACGTCCGCTCAGCCGCTTACCACCACGCAGCGCGCCCAGCTTCAGGTCCGTCTGGCCGAAGCCGGTTATTCCCGCATTACTATCCGTGAGCGTGTCGATTCCTCCCTTCTCGGCGGCCTTGTCGTCCGTGTTGGGGCCAAGCTTTATGACGCCAGTCTTCAGACCCGCCTGTTTCGTTTGCATTACGCCATGAAGGGAGCCGCGTGATGGAAATCCGTCCCGCAGAGATTTCGGATATCCTCAAGCAGCAGATTGCTTCGTTCGACAAAGAATCTGATGTTGTCGAAACCGGCACTGTTCTGTCTGTCGGCGACGGCATTGCCCGTGTGTTCGGCCTGCAGCATGTGATGGCAGGGGAGCTGGTTGAGTTCCCGGGCTCCGGCCAGAAAGGCATGGCGCTGAACCTTGAGAGCGATAACGTTGGTATCGTGATCTTCGGTGATGACACCAACATCCGTGAAGGTGACACCGTCAGCCGTTCCGGTGTGGTGGTTGAAGTCCCGACAGGCAAAGGCCTGCTTGGGCGTGTTGTTGACGGTCTGGGTAACCCGATCGACGGCAAAGGCCCGCTGGCCGATGTTGAAATGCGCCGCGCTGAAGTGAAGGCGCCCGGCATCATGCCGCGTCAGTCCGTCAGCGAACCGATGCAGACCGGCATTAAAGCCATTGACGCCCTCGTGCCCGTCGGCCGCGGCCAGCGTGAACTGGTGATTGGTGACCGTCAGACCGGCAAGACCACCATTCTGACCGATACGATCCTCGCGCAGAAAACCGTTAATGACGAAGGCGACGATAAAAAGTCCCTTTACTGCATTTACGTTGCAGTTGGTCAGAAGCGTTCCACGGTTGCACAGCTCGTGCGTCTGCTGGAAGAAAAAGGCGCGATGAAATACTCCATCGTCGTCGCTGCAACCGCGTCCGATCCGGCTCCGCTCCAGTATCTGGCACCGTATGCTGCCTGCGCTATGGGTGAGTATTTCCGTGATAACGGCATGCACGCTCTGATCTGCTATGATGACCTGTCCAAGCAGGCTGTGGCGTATCGCCAGATGTCCCTGCTGCTGCGTCGTCCGCCGGGCCGTGAAGCTTATCCGGGTGATGTGTTCTACCTGCACTCCCGTCTGCTGGAACGCGCTGCAAAAATGTCTGACGCCAACGGCGCCGGCTCTCTGACGGCTCTGCCGGTCATTGAAACGCAGGCTGGGGACGTCTCTGCTTACATCCCGACGAACGTGATCTCCATCACCGACGGCCAGATCTTCCTTGAGACCGATCTGTTCTACCGTGGTATCCGTCCGGCCGTGAACGTGGGTGGCTCCGTCTCCCGTGTTGGTTCCGCAGCACAGATCAAGGCGATGAAGCAGGTTGCCGGCAAGATTAAGCTGGAACTGGCTCAGTATCGTGAAATGGCTGCGTTCTCGCAGTTCGCGTCCGATCTGGACCCGGCAACGCAGAAGCAGCTTGCCCGTGGTGCCCGTCTGGTTGAACTGCTCAAGCAGCCCCAGTCTTCTCCGCTGACGGTTGAAGAACAGGTGATTGTCCTCTTCGCAGGCACCCGTGGCTTCATCGACGGCATCGCTGTTGATAAGGTTGTGGCGTGGGAACACGCTCTGCTGGCTGATCTGCCGAACGGTGGCAAAGATATTCTGGCAACCATTGGTAAAGAGCGTCAGTTGTCCAAAGACACTGAAGCCCGCCTGACGGAATATCTGACAACCTTCAACCGCAACTTCGGCGGCTGAGGAGCAGGACCTAATCCATGGCTTCCCTCAAGGAACTCCGCGCTCGTATCGGAAGTATCAAGTCGACACGGAAGATCACCAGCGCGATGAAAATGGTCGCGGCCGCAAAATTGCGCCGCGCCCAGGCCAGTGCTGAGGCGGCTCGTCCGTATGCAGCCGCCATGCGGCGGATGCTGGGTGAACTTGCTGCTGCCACGAAGGGGGAAGAAGGTGCACCGCGTCTTCTGGCCGGAACGGGGCAGGATAAGGTTCATCTGCTGATCCCGATCACGAGTGATCGCGGACTGTGCGGTGGCTTTAACTCCAACGTGCATCGCCTGACGCTCCAGACCATCAAGAAACTTCAGGCTGAAGGCAAAACCGTCAAACTGCTGCCGGTTGGCCGTCGCGCCCTGAACTTTTTTAACCGCGAACATGCAGACCTGATCGTTGATAAGGTCATCGGCTTTAGCGGCAAGGAAGTTCCGTTTTCTGTGGCGAGCGACCTCGGCGATAAGGTGAACGCCCTGCTGGAATCTGGTGAAATCGACGTTTGCACGCTTGTGTTCAACAAGTTCCAGAACGCGATGACGCAGACACCGGCCTGCCTGCAGCTTGTCCCGATGGTGATGGATGATGCCCCGGCAAAAGCTGGTGCGGTCGCTGCCACGGCAGAAGATGCGGCACAGTATGAATTTGAACCGGATGAAGCAACGCTGCTGGCAATGCTGCTTCCGCGGAACCTGCAGGTTCAGATCTACGCTTCGCTGCTGGAAACAGCCGCAGGTGAGAACGGCGCCCGCATGACGGCCATGGATAACGCAACGCGCAATGCAGGCCGGACCATCGACAGTCTGAGCAAGGTCTATAACCGGACCCGTCAGACCAATATTACTAACGAACTGATCGAAATCATTTCGGGCGCACAGGCTGTCTGAGCCCGCTCGTTTGCCCCGCAGGAGCTGACCCATGTCGGATACCACAACCCAGACCCAGGCCCCTGCGGCCACGAAGACCAATTCTGTTGGCCGCATCACCGAGATCAGAGGGCCGGTTGTTGACGTGCAGTTCGAAGGTGAACTGCCGAAAATTCTCAACGCCCTTCATGTGAAGCTGGGTGAACAGACTCTGGTGCTCGAAGTGGCCCAGGAAATTGGCGAGCACGAAGTGCGCTGCATCGCCATGGATACCACTGACGGTCTGGTCCGTGGCGCAGAAGTGTCCGATACCGGCACGCAGATTTCTGTTCCTGTCGGTCCTGAAACCCTTGGCCGTATCCTGAATGTCATCGGCGAGCCGATTGACGAAAAAGGCCCGATCAAGACCGCACGTCGCGCCCCCATCCACCGTGATGCGCCTTCTTTTGAAGAACAGGCAGCGGCTTCTGAAATCCTGATGACGGGCATTAAGGTTGTTGACCTGCTCTGCCCGTACCTCAAGGGCGGTAAGGTTGGCCTGTTCGGTGGTGCCGGCGTCGGCAAGACCGTTATTATTCAGGAACTCATCAACAACATCGCAAAGGCGCACGGTGGTGTGTCCGTGTTTGCGGGTGTGGGTGAGCGTACCCGTGAAGGGAACGACCTGTATTACGAAATGCAGGATGCTGGCGTTATCAAGCTGGATGAAAACAACAACACCGATGGCTCCAAGGTGGCTCTGGTGTTCGGTCAGATGAATGAACCGCCGGGTGCCCGCGCCCGTGTTGCTCTCTCCGGTCTGACGCTGGCTGAATACTTCCGTGACGAAGAAAGCCAGGACGTTCTGTTCTTCGTGGACAACATCTTCCGCTTTACGCAGGCTGGCTCTGAAGTGTCCGCTCTGCTGGGCCGTATTCCGTCCGCAGTGGGCTATCAGCCGACGCTGGCAACGGAAATGGGCGCGCTGCAGGAACGTATTACGTCCACCAAAAAGGGCTCCATTACGTCCGTTCAGGCCGTATATGTCCCTGCGGATGACCTGACCGATCCGGCTCCGGCTGCAACCTTCGCGCATCTTGATGCAACAACCGTGCTGAACCGCTCCATTGCTGAAATGGGCATCTACCCGGCTGTTGACCCGCTGGATTCCACGTCCCGCTCTCTGGACCCCGCGATTGTGGGTGAAGAGCACTACAACGTGGCTCGCGATGTGCAGCGTATCCTGCAGACCTATAAGTCCCTGCAGGACATCATCGCCATTCTGGGTATGGATGAACTGTCTGAAGACGATAAGCTGATCGTGGCCCGTGCACGCCGCATCCAGCGCTTCCTGTCTCAGCCGTTCCACGTGGCTGAAGTCTTTACGGGCGCACCGGGTAAGCTGGTTTCCATTGCTGACACGGTTCGTTCCTTCAAGGCGATCTGTGCCGGTGAGTATGATGATCTGCCGGAAGCTGCGTTCTACATGGTTGGCACGATTGAAGAAGCCGTTGCCAAGGCAGAAAAAATGAGGGAATCGGTCTAACAGCCGGTTCCGGGAAGGAACAGCATTCATGCCGATCCAGATCGAGATCATCAGCCCTGAAAAGGTTCTGGTGTCGCGTGAAGTAGATATGGTTGTCATGCCGGGTGCGGAAGGCGATATCGCCGCCATGCCCGAGCGTGCGCCCATGATGCTTCTGCTGCGTGGTGGTGTTGTCTCTCTGTACGAAAATGATACCGTGACGGATCGCTATTTCGTCGGTGGTGGCTTTGCGGACATGACGGCAACCCGTTGCACCATTCTGGCCGATAAAGCCGAGCCTGTAAGCGAAATCTCTATTGATAACGCAACGGCTGCGCTTGAAGCCCTGACGGAAGCCTGGGACAAAGCCGACAAGACCGATACCTCGCGTCTGGACGTGCTTCAGGATAAGATTCTGTCTGTCCGTGCGGAAATTGAGGCCGGTTCTTCCGCATCCTGACCTGAGACCGGTTTTCCGGCACAGCACATCAGATGTGAAAAAGCTGTCTCGTTATAAAAAAAGCCACCTTTGCGGTGGCTTTTTTTATGTAGCGTTATCAGCCTCAAAGCCTCAAAGCCTCAAAGCCTCAAAGCCTCAAAGCCTCAAAGCCTCAAAGCCTCAAAGCCTCAAACTCAGCCACGGCCGCGATAAGTCGGGACATCCTGTGAAGGAATCCAGACGTCAGCCGGGGGGGCACCGGTTTGCCAGAAGACATCAATCGGAATGCCGCCGCGCGGATACCAGTACGCCCCGATACGCAGCCAGACCGGGTTCAGGCGTTCAACCAGAGTTGTTGCAATCTGCACCGAGCAGGCTTCATGAAAAGCGCCGTGGTTACGGAAGCTTGTCAGAAACAGCTTGAGAGACTTGCTTTCCACAATCCACTGGTCTGGCACGTAATCGATGACGATATGCGCAAAATCCGGCTGGCCGGTGACGGGGCAGAGGGACGTAAACTCAGGTGCAGTAAAGCGCACCAGATAGTTCTTGCCGGGATAAGGGGCAGGCACACGTTCCAGAACGGCCTCTTCCGGGCAGGTGGGGGCAGGTGTGGCGCGGCCAAGCTGGGTGAGCGCATCGCTGCCATCATCAGGGCGGGTCATGCTGTATCTTTCCGTTAGGGTCACTGTGCCTCTCATGTCGAAGCTGCGCAGGGTTTCGTCAAGCTTTTCAGAAAGTGCGGCGCTGCTGTCCGCTTCTTTTTCCTGTCAGGTGGTGTATGAAGGCAGACATGGCCAGAGCTTTCTCCCCCGCATTTCCTGAACCCCGCCTCATTTCCACAACGGACGATCTGGCGACCACTCTTACCCTCCTGCGTGCAGAGCCGTATCTGACGATTGATACGGAATTCATGCGTGAGCGCACGTACTGGCCGGAACTGTGCCTGGTGCAGATTGGAGGTGCGCAGGAGGTGGTGCTGATCGACACCATGGCGGAAGGGCTGGATCTTGCTCCGCTGGCGGAGCTGATGGCGGATACCTCTGTTCTGAAGGTTTTTCATGCCTCCCGGCAGGATCTGGAAATTTTCCTTCATCTGTTTGATGCTCTGCCTACGCCGCTGTTTGATACACAGGTGGCGGCCATGGTTGCCGGCTATGGGGATCAGGTGGGGTATGACAGCCTTGTCGGCTCCATTACCGGCCATGCGATTGATAAGAGCCATCGGTTTACGGACTGGTCCGTGCGTCCCCTTTCTGCGGCACAGCTGACCTATGCGGCGGGAGACGTCACGTGGTTGCGTCTGGTGTATGAGCGTCTGCTGAAAAAGCTGGAGCAGGAAAAGCGGCTGGACTGGGTCGCTGCTGAAATGGCGGTGCTGACAGACCCGGCCACCTTCCGGGCTGACCCGGAAAAACAGTGGGAACGCCTGCGTGCGCGCACCAGTAACCGCCGTATGCTGGGCATTTTACGCGCTGTGGCGGCTTTGCGGGAACGGGAGGCGCAGCGCGTGAATGTGCCGCGCCAGCGTTTGCTGAAAGATGAAAGCCTGCTGGAAATTGCAGCAACAGCACCGACCACGCCGGATGCCTTGACGCGGGTCCGCGGTGTGTCTCGCGGGCTGGCCGAAGGGCGGACAGGGCAGGGTTTGCTGGATGCAGTCAGGCAGGCTCAGGCTTTGCCAGATGCAGAACTTCCGCGCTTGCCCAAAAACCGCAGCAAGGATGCGCCGCGTGCGTCGGCCGCCCTGATGGCGCTGCTGAAAGTCCTGCTGACCAGTTGTTGTGAGGAGCATGACGTTGCTCCCAAACTGGTCGCTTCCATGGAGGATCTTGAAGCTCTGGCGCTTGATCCTTCAGCACCGAATCCAGCTTTGTCCGGCTGGCGTAAAGCGGTGTTCGGGGATGCCGCTCTGGCGCTGTGCAATGGAGAAATTGCACTGGCTGTTAAAGGCGGGAAAGTGGATATTCTGAACCGCTGAGGTCTCTGCCTTTCCGAGTGAAAGGAAGACAGAGACCTGTTGCCGGATAAAAGGCAGGTGGGTGTTTTAGAAGCCCATTTCCTGCCAGAGGTTGGCCAGCGGGCGCGCCCCGACGTGTGAAATGATTTCAGACGCCGCGACAGACGCCAGACGGCCACATTCCGGCAGGGTGCGGCCAGAGGTCAGACCCGCCAGAAAGCCTGCGGCATACGCATCGCCTGCGCCGGTTGTATCCACCACCTGTGTGGGCACCGGTGCAACGGGTGTCATCTGCCCATCATGAATCACCACGCTGCCCAGACCGGAGCGCGTCAGGGCCGCAAAGGTGGTGTCCTGTAGCGTATGGCGTGCTGCGGTCTCAAAGTTTTCCGTTTCATACAGTGCGCAGATTTCATCTTCATTAGCGAAGAGAATATCAACATGGCCTTTCACGAGGTCCAGAAATGCCTCGCGGTGGCGGCCAACGCAGAACGGGTCGGACAGGGAGAGAGCGACCTGACGGCCATTCTGGTGCGCAAGGGTTGCCGCGCGGCGGAAGGCTTCCTGCGCGTGCGGCGGGTCAAACAGATAGCCTTCCAGATACACGATTCTGGAGGCCGCAATCATCTCCGGCAGCACATCTTCCGGCGTGAAATGCGTGCAGGCCCCAAGATACGTCGCCATGGTGCGCTGGCCGTCGGGCGTGACCATAACGACGCAGCGTGCCGTCGGCAGGTTTTCAGAAATATGCCCGTCCAGCGGCGTGGAGGGGAAGGTGATGCCGTTATCGCGCAGATCCTGCGCAAATTTCTGGCCTGCGGTGTCATGCGCAACCTTGCCCAGATATGCAACGCGCGCGCCAAACTGTGCGGCTACAACACAGGTATTTGCCGCGGAGCCCCCGCCCATAACCTGCTCCACTTTCAGGTTTTCGGTCAGGCTGTCCGCACGGGCGGCATCAATCAGCGTCATGCTGCCGGGGGTCAGATTCTGCTCAAGCAGAAACGCGGGTTCGACAGTGGCAAGAATGTCCGTAATTGCGTTGCCAATGCCGAGAATATCGTATTTTGCCTCAGAGCCAGTCATGACGATGTCTATTTTCCTGAAAAAATGAGCAGATCCGCTCTTTCGGTATCGCGCTGCCATAAAAAGGGCAACAGCAAGCGGTAAGGGATGCTTGCCGCGCAGTCTGTCCGCTGTATAACAAATTGGCTGCCGGCTTGATGGATCGACGCGGGCAGGTACAGACGTATAACCGCTGTCGCACAACGGCAGCCAGCATGGCGGGGGGATTCTTGTTTAAACGACGCAAGCCTGAAGATAACCGACCGGCCGGGCAAAATGCCGGTCAGAGTACCAGTCAGCCGGGCGCTGCGCGTCCTGCTGGCTCATTTGGTACGCTTTTTCCTTCCTCTCCCGCGGGTTCGCCTCCGCCATCCGGCAGCGGAACGGCACCTGCTCCCCGTCCAGACGCAACAAAGGAGACCTCAATGGGTCGTGCGCCTCTTCCCCCCGGTTCCCCCCTCTCTCCTAACGCTGGCGTGCCCCCCATGCCGGGCGCTGCTGCACGCGGTGTGACACCGCAGCAGCCGAAAAAAGACGTCCCGGACCAGCGGACTCTTGTTGTCGGCCGTGGCATCAGCGTTCAGGGCACCGTGCAGGATGCCGAACGTCTGGTTGTGGAAGGCACTGTGGAATCCAGCATGATTTCCGCAAAGGAACTTGCTGTGATGCCGGGCGGCCTGTTCCGCGGTGGTGTGGAAGTTGAGAACGCAGAAATTGCCGGAACGGTTGATGGCTCCCTGACCGTGCGCGGCAGCCTGACGGTACGCGCAACCGGCCGCCTGCTGGGCAAGGCCGCCTGCCGCCGCCTGAAGGTGGAAGATGGTGGGCAGATCACCGGTCAGCTTGAAATGCTGAGCGATGACAACAGCGCACCCAAGCCTGCTGCTACAACACCTGCTGCTGATACGCCGGTTAAAGCCGAAGGCTGATCCTGGAGTGATCAGGCGGGGGTGAAAGCCCCCGTCTGCACGCAGGAACAAAAAAGCGCGCCCCTTGCTGATGCAGGGAGGCGCGCTTTTTTATGCCGACTACGGCGTGTGTCAGGCGACGTTATCGCGCCGGTCACGCAGTTTGACATACGCAATCTGCGCATGTTCCGCGCAATAGGGTTTGCCCGGCAGCGGAGTGGCCCCGCAGAAATGGAAACCCGGTGTGCCGGGGTCACCAATTGGCCAGCAGCAGGACGGGCCACGGCGTTTTTTGGGTTCCGGGTCGGAAATGCTGCGCAGAGAGGTTTTGGGCTTTGCCGGAGTGCGCGGAGCCGCCGGCGCTTTTTCGACCTTGGCGGGTTTGACTTCTGCTGCTTTGGGCAGCGGAGCAGCCGGTTTGCTGGCGGGGGTGTCCACACTGGCAGCGGGGACGGGAGCAGGCTGTGTGTCTGCGATAGTGGCTACAGGCTGAGGCGCTTTGTCCTTTACCGAGGCTGCTGCCACCGGAGCGGCTTTTACAGCACTTTCCGGGGTTGCTGCCTTGGATTTGTCACTCCGCCGGATGGGGGAGGGGCGCGGGGGCAGGCTCAGGCGATGCGCTTTGCCCACCACGGCGTTTTTGGTGATGGAGAGCCGACGGCCAATTTCTGCAGTTGAGAGGCCTTCCGCCCAGAGCTCTTTGAGCCGGGCGATCGTTTCATCGGTCCACTCCATGCACAGGCACCTTTTCGTATTGTCACGGGTCAGTGAAGCCAGATGCTTCAGTGCCGGGCATATTAAGGCCAGAGCAGGGGTATCTCAAGGAGAAAGGCCAGAAATTCTTGAAATCATACGGGTTTCATGCTGTTTTCCGGCCTCTTAATGCGTACCCGCTTCCATCATCAGCGGATAGAGGGAGGCCACAAGCAAGGCGGCCATGGTCAGGTTGAAGCCGCGCAGAATGGAAGGCTGGCTCAGCCAGCGGCGCATAAGGGCACCAAAGCTTGTCCACAGGCTGACGCAGGGGAGGGTCATTACCCCGCAGATGATGCAAGCCAGAGCCAGCCCGAACAGAAAATTCTCGTGCGGCAGATAAGCGGAGACAATGCCAATGGCGATAATCCAAGCCTTGGGGTTAACCCACTGGAACCCCGCTGCCTGCATGAGGCTGATCGGCTGGCTTGCGCCGGAGTCTGCTGAGGCCGGGCTTGCTGTGGCAATTTTCCACGCCAGCCAGAGCAGGTAGGCCGCACTCAGATATTTCAGCCAGACATACAGTAGAGGAAACCGCTCAAACACCACACCCAGCCCAAGTCCGACCAGCCCGACCATCAGCACAAACCCGAGGGTAACACCTAGAATATGCGGGATGGAGCGCCGAAACCCGTGGTTCAGGCCGGATGCGGCCAGCATGGTGTTGTTCGGGCCGGGGGTGATGGAGGCCACCAGAGCGAAAGCGGTCAGGGGGCCGAAGCTGCTCCAGAAGGACATGATGCGCAAAACTCCGTTTGCAGAAAGCGGGAGCATGTCAGTATTCAGGAAAATGCCGGAACAGACCCGGTACAGTTTGCACAACAGTTTTCAGACTGTTCCGGAGGAAAAACCATGCCAGTTCCAAAACGCGGCACCGCGGCGCTGATCCCGCACTGGCACCCGGTGCGGGGGAGCGAGACTACGCTGGTGGTGCAGCTTGAGCAGGAGCTGACAAGCCGGATTGCAGACCATCTGCTGCGGGCTGGCAGCCGGTTGCCCTCCGTGCGGCGCATGGCGGAGAGTGCCGGGGTGAGCCGCTTTACTGTGCTGGAAGCGTATGACCGTCTGGTGAGCAAAGGTCTGATCGAACCCCGGCAGGGTGCCGGGTATTTTGTTAAAGCCGCTGTTCCACTCCCGCCATTGGCGGATGCGGCTGTGGCTCCTTCAGCCCTGCCCTCTCAGCTTGATGTGGCCTGGTTGCTCCGAGGCATGTTTCCGGAAGCCGCTCCTGTGGAAATCTCGGCTGCGGCGGGCCTGTTGCCTGAAGAGTGGATGAATACCGAGATGGTGCACACTGCCATCCGTGCGGTAGGCCGGGGGGCAGGTGCGGCCTGCCTTGGCTACGGGCACCCGCGCGGTTATGCGCCGTTACGGGAACAGCTTGCTGTCCAACTGCAAAGTCAGGGGATTGCGGCTCAGCGTGACCAGACACTGATGCTGACAGCAGGCGTCACCCATGCGCTGGATCTGCTGTTCCGTCTCCTGCTCCAGCCCGGTGATACCGTGATGGTCGAAGACCCCGGCTGGTTTCTGATTTTCGGGCGTCTTGCCGCCTGTGGGGTGCGGATTGTCGGGGTGCCGCGCGGGCCGGACGGGCCTGATCTGGATGTGATGGATCATCTGGCGGCAGCGCATAAGCCTAAACTGTTTCTGATTAACAGTGCTGTGCATAATCCAACCGGGCAGACCTTATCCGCCGCGGCTGCGCATGATGTGCTGAGGCTGGCAGAAAAACATGATTTTCTGATTATTGAAGACGATACCTATGCCGATTTTCATCCCGGTATTCCGGTCCGGCTGGCCTCACTGGACCGGCTGAAGCGGGTCATTCTGGTAGGGGGGTATGCCAAAACGCTGGCGGCGGGGTTGCGTGTGGGCTTTCTGGCGGCTGCGCCGGAGCTGATTTTGCGGCTGACGGATCTGAAGTTGCTGGCGGGCCTCACCACCTCTGTTCTGGGGGAATGTGTGGTGCACAGGCTTTTGCAGGAAGGGCAGTACAGGCGGCAGGTGGTGCGGCTGCGGCAACGGGTTGATCAGGCGCGGGAACGCTGTATTGAGCGGATGATTGCCTGCGGCCTGACGGTGCCGCATTTGCCCCATGCGGGCATTTTTGTCTGGGCGGATTGCGGGCGTAATTCCGAGGTTCTGGCGCGTCAGGCGGCGGAAAAGGGTGTGTTGCTGGCGCCGGGTGTTCTGTTTTCACCCGTGCAGGCTCCCTCGTCCTGCATCAGGCTGACAGTCAGCATGGCGGACCACCCAAAGTTCTGGTCTGTTCTGCAAAAGCTGCTTTCCGCCTGACGCCTGGACACCCCTCTTGTTCTGGTTGCGATACAGATGTGTCATGCTGGAAAAGCAGATGTGACCAGAGAACACAGGCCCGGCTGTAGCCCTCGGGTTCAGGCTGGGGTTATTCTGGCGGAAAGACCGGGCTTTCTGCCCGGCACACGGGTCATACCATAGAAAGACAGGGGATAAGCATGGACGTACGGGCCGCCGTAGCTTTTGAAGCGGGAAAACCGCTTGAAATTGAAACCGTGCAGCTGGAAGGCCCGCGTGAGGGTGAAGTTCTGGTGGAAATCAAGGCGACGGGCCTGTGCCACACGGATAAATATACGCTCTCCGGTGCGGACCCTGAAGGACTGTTTCCTGCTATTCTGGGCCATGAAGGGGCTGGGATTGTGGTTGAGGTTGGTCCCGGTGTGCGGCACCTGAAACCCGGTGATCACGTGATTCCGCTCTACACGCCGGAATGTCGGGAATGTAAATCCTGCCTCTCCCGCAAGACCAACCTCTGCACTGCCATCCGTTCCACACAGGGTAAGGGGCTGATGCCGGATGGTACGTCCCGCTTTTCCTTCAAGGGCCAGCCCATCCACCATTATATGGGGTGCTCGACCTTTGCGAATTACACGGTGCTGCCGGAAATCGCTCTGGCGAAAATTCGGGAAGACGCCCCGTTTGATAAGGTCTGCTACATCGGCTGTGGTGTCACGACCGGCATCGGGGCCGTCCTGTTTACCGCTAAAGTTGAAGCGGGTTCGACCGTAGCCGTGTTCGGGCTGGGTGGCATTGGTCTGAATGTCATTCAGGGTGCCAAAATGGTCGGGGCGGACAGGATCATCGGTGTTGATATCAACCCTGAGCGGGAAGCGATTGCCCGCAAATTCGGGATGACGGATTTTGTAAACCCGAAAGACCTTGGCCCGAACGGTGATCTGGTTGCGTATCTGATTGAACTGACAGGCGGTGGCGCCGATTATACTTTTGAATGTGTGGGCAACCCGACCCTGATGCGTCAGGCGCTGGAATGTGCGCATCGTGGCTGGGGTGTTTCGACCATCATCGGCGTGGCGGGAGCAGGGCAGGAAATCAGCACGCGCCCGTTCCAGCTTGTCACCGGGCGGCGATGGATCGGTTCTGCCTTTGGTGGGGCACGCGGACGGACTGATGTGCCGAAAATTGTTGATTGGTACATGGAGCATAAGATCAATATTGATGATCTTATTACCCACACGCTCCCGCTGGAAAAAATCAATGAAGGTTTTGATATGATGGCACGGGGTGAAAGTATTCGCACCGTGGTTGAATATTAAAAGGTTTTCTGGCCCCGGTGTTTTTATGCCGGGGCGTTTTTCTGGTCTGCCTCAGGGCAGCAGGCGCAGCACTGTCTCCGCCGGGCGGCATGCAGCGGCCCCCTTGTCTGTCACAACAATCGGGCGGTTGAGCAACGCCGGGTGTGCGGCAATGGCATCCAGAATCTGATCATCCGTTACGGATGCGTCTTTCAGGCCCAGTTCTTCATAGAGCGTGCCTTTCTGGCGCAGCAGGTCACGTGCGGTCAGGTCTGTCTGCTCTACAAGCTCCGCCAGCTTTTCCCGGCTGGGGGGTGTCTTCAGATACAGGACGATCTCGGGCTCTATGCCAGCATCCTGAATAAGGCCGAGTACTGTGCGGGAGGTGCCGCAGGCAGGGTTGTGGTAAAGTGTAACAGGCATCACAGCATCCTTGAGTCGGGGCTAGAAAAAGGAAAAGTCTCTTCTGAACAGGAGAAACGCCTCAGACAGGCAGAGGGCGGTTATCCGCAATCGCTTCCATCGCCATGTAGGAGGTCACAGTATCTATGTCGATTTTTTCTATCATTTTCCGATAAATCGCATCAAACGCATTCATATCTCTTGCTACGACTTTCAGCATGTAATCATACTCTCCGGCAATACGGTAGAAATCGACAATGTTGGGAATGGAGAGGATGATCTGCCGGAAGTTTTTCAGCCAGTCCTGAGAATGATGCCGTGTTTTGATCAGCACCAGCACGGTCAGATCCAGTTCCACCGCGGCGCGGTCCAGACGCAGCGTCTCTCCCTGCATGACGCCCGAGGCTTTCAGAGCTTGCAGCCGCCGCCAGCAGGCATTTTGAGACATTCCGACCCGCTCCGCCAGATCCCGCTGGGATAAGGAGGCATCCTGCTGCAGGGCGCGTAAAATGGCGCGATCAAAACTATCAAGTTTATGGGTCATAACCGATCATATGATCGAATATAGCGGGATTCAATCATGAAATAGGGAATCTTTTTTGGTCGGAGTTTTCTTAAGATTGCGGAACAGTGTTTTCCAGCGTTTGTGGTTCCGGACTATGATGATCTCTTCTCCAGAAAACGTTTTTTCCCGTTTTGCCGAAAACTTGCAGGGCGGAGATGTTATTGCCCGCCTTCGCGCAGACCTTATTGGCGATACGCTGACAATTCCCGGACCCTTCGGCCCTAAAACGCTGGTTTATGCGGATTACGTTGCCTCTGGCCGGGCTCTGGGCCTTATTGAGCAGACGGTGGCGACACAGGTTCTGCCTTACTATGCCAACAGCCATACGGAAGCATCGTTCTGCGGTCAGGTCATGAACCGTATGCGGCATGAGGCTCGGAAGATTATTGCGCGCCTGTGTGGGGCGGAGCAGGGCTTTGCGACAATTTTTACCGGCAATGGCGCTACCGCAGGCCTCAATCGCCTTGTGCATCTGCTTGGGGTGCGGGATGCCGTGCGGGCAGGGGCACGTCCCCTTGTGCTGATTGGCCCGTATGAGCACCATTCCAACATTCTCCCCTGGCGGGAAAGTGGCGCGGAACTGATTGAAATTGCAGAAGCGCCGGAGGGTGGGCCGGATCTGGCGCAACTGGAGGCGCATCTGGCCGCAGCCGCTCCGGACCGTTTGAAAATTGGCGCTTTTTCCAGTGCCTCCAATGTCACAGGTATTGTGACAGATACTGATTCTGTCACGCGGCTTCTTAAAAAATACGGTGCAAAATCTGTCTGGGATTATGCCGGGGGAGGGCCTTACCTGCCGATCGACATGAAAGCCGGGACAGATGCGGAAAAAGACGCCGTTGTTCTCTCTACGCATAAATTTATTGGTGGCCCCGGCGCGTCGGGCATGCTGATTGTGCGGGAAGCGGCTGTGGCAACGCAGGAGCCGACGCTGCCCGGTGGTGGCACCGTGCGTTTTGTGTCCCCCTGGGGGCATGACTATTCAGGGAGCGTCATCGCACGGGAAGAAGCAGGCACGCCGGATGTTGTGGGGAATATCCGGGCGGCGTTGTGTTTTTTGGTCAAAGATGCGCTGGGTGCGGCATTTATGGCAGAGCGGAATCAGGCTTTGTATCAGCGGGCTTATGCGTGCTGGCATGCTAATCCGCACCTGGAACTTCTGGGAAATGCGCAGGCAAAACAGCATCTGCCGATCTTCTCATTCCGGGTGACAGATCCTGAGGGGAACAGGATTCATCATCAGCTTTTTACCCGGATGTTGTCAGACCTGTATGGTATTCAGGCGCGTGGCGGATGCGCCTGCGCCGGGCCGTATGCGCACCGGCTCCTTGCTCTGGGTGAGGCAGAATCCATGCAGATGCATGAGGCCATCCGCGCGGGGCAGGAAGTAGAAAAGCCGGGCTGGGTGCGGCTGAATTTCAGTGTGCTGATGGATGATAGCAAAGTTGATTATATTCTGAATGCCGTGAATGAACTCGCGGAAAATGCGGCATCTCTCGCACGGTCTTATGTGTGTGATGTTGCGACAGCCCGTTTCCGCTATCAGGAGCCGCTGGCTGCGGAATAAGGCCTGAAAAGCTGCTTTATACAAGCAGAAGAGGCACTGAATTTTCTGATATTTTTTGACGCAGTCCAAGCTCCCCTGTTCCCATACGGAAGCAGGGGGGCTTTTTTAATGAAGAAGACCTGTTTTTTAAAAAGGTGACGCAGCGGCTGATTAACGGCAAAACGCCCTGAGTAGTCAGAAGACTGTGGGGGAGGCAAAATGCTGAAAAACCTGTTCAGAACATGGGGGCAGGGTGACCGGGCCGGTGCGGTGCGGGATACGCTGGCGGGGCTTTCTCTGGCCTGCATGAATATCCCGCAGGTGCTGGGCTATGCCCGTATTGCAGGCATGCCTGCGGTTACCGGGTTGTATACGGTCCTGCTGCCACTGGTGGCGTTTGCAGGTTTTGGGTCCTCACGGCATCTGGTGGTGGCGGCAGATTCCGCAACCGCTGCTATTTTTTCCAGCGCGCTGGCGCGTATGGCTCCCCCCGGAAGCGCGCATTATATGGCGCTTGTCAGCATGGTTGCGTTACTCAGCGCCGGGTTCCTGCTGGTGGCGCGGCTGTTCAGGCTGGGTTTTCTGGCAGATTTTCTCTCCCGCACGGTGCTGGTCGGCTTTATGGCCGGAGTTGGCTTACAGGTTGGCATTGCCATGTCGTATGACATGCTGGGGCTGCACCCCACTGCGCATAATCCTTTTGTGCAATGTCTCGATCTGCTGAAAAACTTACCGCATCTCGTTCCGTTAACGGCCGCCTTGTCCTGTGGCATGTGCCTGTTTTTATATGCGGGAGAAAAACTGGCACCGCATAAGCCGCTGGCACTGGTGCTGGTTGTCGGGAGCATTTTCGCAAGCTGGGCACTCGGGCTGGAGGCGCGCGGGGTAGAGGTGGTTGGCCCGCTTTCTGGCGGTTTGCCGTCCCTGCATTTTCCGCAGGTCGGGTGGAATGATATTCTCAGTCTGCTGCCAGTGGCAACATCCTGCGTGTTTGTGATTATTGCGCAAAGTGCAGCAACATCCCGTATCTACGCTTATGAATTTCAGGAAAATACGGATGAAGATAAGGATATTCTGGGACTGAGTGCCGCAAATGCCGTTGCCTCGCTCAGCGGTACCTTCACGGTTAATGGCAGCCCGACCCAGACCGCCATGGCCGTGCAGGCCGGGGCACGCAGCCAGAGAGCCCAACTGGTGTTTGCCTGTGTCACGCTGGTTGTTCTGCTGTTTCTTACAGCCCCGCTGCGCTATCTGCCGCGCTGCGTGCTGGGCGCTATTGTGTTCAATGTGGCGATGGGGATGATTGATCTGCGTGCGCTATGGCGCATCCGGCAGGAAAGTCCGGGGGAATTCGGACTGGCGCTGATTACGGCCGCCACAGTTGTCGGGATCGGGGTTGAGCAGGGGATTTTGGTCGCTATCGCGCTCTCCCTGTTCCGGCATGTGCGGCATAGTTATGAGCCGCATACAATGGTTTTGCAGGAAGATGCTCATACAAAACTTCTGGAGGCCTCTCTTGTCAAAGCCGGGGTGGAGACGGAACCGGGCATGATTGTCTATCGGTTCTGTGCGGATCTGTTCTATGCAAACTGTAACCGCTTTGCGGATGATCTCCGGTTTCTGATCAGCACAGCCCCTGTGCCTGTCCGGTGTGTGGTGGTGGATGCCAGCGCCATTACGGATATTGATTATTCTGCGGCCTGCCTGTTGCGCACGGTTTTGCAGGAATTACAGGCACAGTCAGTGCTGGTTGCATTTGGGCGTGTTAATCCGTTTTTGCGGGCGGACATGGAACGTCACCGGATTACTGAAGTTCTGGGTGAGGGAAATATCTACGCGCAGCTTCATACAGCAGTTGCTGCTGCCCGCTCTCATGCCGCGTGCGAAGCAGCATGAGAGCAGAAGCTTGTGAGGCTTTTTGTCAGAACAGGCCAGAAGCTGAAGCGTGCGCTCCGCTGGTAAGCCATATGTATAAAATACCATAAAAACATAACAAGAAAACAAATTTATTTATAAAAATAGTATAAATAAAAAAGAGATTTTAAGAATTATTTTTTCTGCACTTAGGTGCGAACCCGCAAAAAAACCCACGCCAGAAAACTGGCGTGGGGTCACATCGTCTGCTTTGCTCTGAAGAGAGTTACGGGAAGAACTTACGCACGACCCGATAAGCAATAAGATAAAGCAGAAGGTAAAATGCAGGAATAAACAGAATGATCCCTTCAAGATCTCCTAACATAGCTCATACCTCCTGATCGGAAGAAGAATTGATTGTGCCATCCTGCTGGGCATCCAGCAGAATTGCTCCGGCACCCGAGATCAGAATGATCATGATGGTGCCAATCACCCAGGCAAAGTACCAGGGGCCCTGATCCCCCACAAAAACGGCAAACAGCAGGGAGACGACCAGAACAGCGGCCAGACCGGCCAGACGCAGAAGTTGCATGGTAAAATTCCCTCTCAGTAGCTGTGACTATCGTTAACGATGTCTGCCGTATGCACCTTGCCGCGCATGACATAATAGCACCATGAGGTGTAGCAGAGGATGATGGGCACAAAGATGAGTGCCACCACCAGCATACAGGTCAGGCCATAGGCGCTGGCAGAGCTGTTCCAGACTGTCAGGCTCTGGTCCGGCGTTGTGGTGGAGGGCATGAAGAACGGGAACATGGCAGCGGCAACCGTGCCGATGGTGCCAATCCATGAGCCAAGTCCGGTCCACCATGCCAGAATGGTTTTATTCAGATGGACTGCCAGTGTTCCGCCAATCATGCTTGCCAGACCCAGCAGTGGCAGAAGCCACAGAACCGGATGGGCTGCAAAATTATGCAGCCAGCCACCTGCAACCATAGCGACGTGCTGGCCATGCAGAGGGGATGCTGGCATGGCCGGGTTGACCGGCGCGGTAAAGACAAACCCCTGCATGCGGGAGATAAAGACACCGCCGATCAGGAACAGCACTGCTGCGGCCAGCCCACCGCGCAGGGCGTAGCGGCGGGCGCGGTCATAAATCGGGTTTTCTGCCCGCAGCATCAGCATGACACCTCCCTGATACACGCTGAGTGCTACAGACATCAGGCCACAGACAATGGCAAAGGGGTTGATCAGGTAAGAGAAAAAGGAACTGTCCTGATAATACTGCCCGGTCCAGCCAAAGTGAAAACCAACACCGTGCAGGATGTTCCCGAAGGCTGCTCCGTAGATAAACATGGGCAGAAAGCCGGAAATCAGAAAAACCCAGTCCCAGCTTGCGCGCCACAGATGAGAGTCGGCCTTTGAGCGATATTCAAAAGCTACCGGACGCAGGATCATGCTGAACAGCAGCAGGATCATCACCACGTAAAACACGGAAAAAGATGTGGCATACAGGGTCGGGAAGGCCGCAAAAATCGCCCCGCCACCCAGAATGAACCATACCTGATTTCCGTCCCAGTGCGGGCCGATAATGTTGAGCGCGGTGCGGCGCTCCCCATCATTCCGGCCCACAAAGCGCAGCAGGGTGCCAACGCCCATATCCATGCCGACCATCAGGCCAAGGCCGATCAGCAGCACGCACAGCAGCGCCGCCCAGACCAGTTTAAGAAGTGCATAAAGTTCCATATCAGGACCTTTCTTTTAACAGAAGCATCAGTGGCCGGACGCGTGGGCGCTGCCCGTGCCTGCATACTGCGGCGCATAAGAGTCTGCACCATGCGGGGCGTCATGAGCCTCAGGGCCAAGGCGGGCGAATTTGAACATCAGATACAGTTCCGCCGCGATGAAGATGCTGTAGAGCAGCGCAAAGCCAGCCAGAGAGAACACCATGTAGGAGGTGCTGTGCGTGGAGGCGGACAGGAAGGTTGGCAGCGTATTGAACACGGTCCAGGGCTGACGGCCTGCTTCTGCGGTAATCCACCCGAATTCTGTTGCCAGAATGGGGAGCGGAATGGACCACATGCAGGCTTTAAGAATGAGTTTATTACGCTCCAGCCTGTTCTTGAGGCTGAGGTAAGCGGAAATGGCGAACAGCGCAAAGAAGTAGAGCGCAAGAAACACCATGATGCGGAAAGACCAGAAGGTTACAAAAACGTTTGGGAGAATGTCAGGTTTTGTCTGAGTGATAACGCTCTGGAGTGCGTCCGCCGGGATAGCGGTTACGTCCTGATTGGGGGCGTGGCGTGTTGCCAGAAATCCAAAGCCGAGGTCGGCTTCATGCGCTTTAAACTGGTCCAGATCAGCCTGCTGGTGCGTCTCCTGATAGCGGTGCAGAGCCGCCACGGCGGTAATGCCGGATTCAATGCGCGGCGCCGCGGCGTCTTCCAGTTCATGCATGCCCATAATGGGTGTATTGAAGTCATGCGTGATAAGGGGTGTCAGAACAAACGGAACACCGATTTCAAAGTGATTTTCCTGTTTAGCATCGTCAGGCAGGGCCGCCAGAATCCAGGGTTCATAGGGCGGTTTACTGGTGTGCCACAGACCTTCAATCGCAGCGATTTTGGTGGGCTGTTCCATATAGTCTTCCCGCCCCAGAACATCGCCCAGCGTAATGACGGCAACCGTAGAGATAATGCCAAACAGGGCGGCCATGCGGAAGGAGCGGGCGGCAAACTGGCGGTGCTGGCCGCGCAGCAGATAAAATGCGCTGACCCCCATTACGAGGAGTGCCGCAGAAATATAGCCTGCAACCGAGGTATGGACGAACTTGGCCTGTGCATCCGGGCTGAAAATCAGCTTAACAAAGCTGTCAAATTCCAGACGCATCGTATCCGGGTCAAAATGTGCGCCGTGCGGGACATTCATGCCGGCATTGGCAATCAGAATCCATAGAGCCGACAGGTTGGACCCCAGCGCAACAAGATAGGTAACAGCCAGATGCGCCTGTTTGCTCAGGCGGTCCCAGCCAAAAAACATCAGGCCGACAAAGGTCGATTCCATAAAGAAGGCCATCAGACCTTCAATGGCCAGCGGCGTGCCGAACATATCCCCAAAAAAGCGGGAATACATGGACCAGTTGGTGCCGAACTCAAATTCCATGGTGATGCCGGTCGCAACACCAAGGGCAAAGTTTATGCCAAACAGCTTGCCCCAGAACATGGCCATGTCTTTGTAAATTTTTCTGCCGGTAACGACATAGACTGTTTCCATGGCAGCCAGCATGAATGTTAGTCCCAGCGTGAGGGGAACAAACATGAAGTGGTAGAGGGCTGTCAGCGCGAACTGAAAGCGTGAGAGATCAACAACGGTCGGGTTGATCATATCCATTTTAAAAATCCTTTATCAGAGGCACTCTTAAGCGGGGGATTTTCAGGATTATCGTCTCATGGCACCTCCTCCGCCGGGCAGATCTGGCCGCCTGCCAGCGTGAGTGTCCGGTCCATAAACGGGATCAGGGTACGCCGATGTGTGATGCACAGAAGAGTGGCATCTGGCCTTGCGGAAATAAGGCTCTGCATCAGGCTGTATTCGGTTTTCTGGTCCAGACCTTCAGTGGGTTCATCCAGAATGAGCCAGGGGGTGTTGCGCAGTAGTGCCTGTGCCAGTACAAGCCGTCTGGCCTGCCCGCCGGAAAGGGCAAGCCCTTCATCCCCGATCAGTGTGTCCAGCCCGTTGGGGGCGTGCTGCACGAAGCCGTCCAGTTGCACAATGCGCAGGGCGTCATGGAGGCGTGCATCGTCGGCCATCGGGTCTGCCAGCAGAAGTGTGTCCCGAATGCTGCCGTTGAACAGATGGAAGTCTTGCTGTGCAACACTTATGGTTTTTGCAAGATCTTCCGTGGAGAAGGCCCGCAGGTCCTGCCCACCGAGCGTCATCTCCCCTTCCTGATACGGGTAAAACCGGCTCAGGAGGCTGATCAGGCTGCTTTTTCCAACCCCGGAAGCGCCGATAAGAGCCACCCGTTCTCCCTGCCGGATGTGCAGGCTGGCATGATGCAGAACCGGGTTCGGACTATCTGGATACCGGAAGGAGACATCATGCAGAATCAGATCCAGCGGCGCATGCAGAGCAGGGGGCTGGGTGACAGGAGCAGGCACACAAGGCGGTGCATGACATGCGGCTTGCAGGCGTTCCGCCGCAATCCGGGCGCGGGTGTAAGCCTGACAGGCGGCAGGTAAAGGCTGTGCGACATCAAAGGCGGCCAGACACCCCAGAGCGAGCATCGGGATTTCCGGTGCGGAGAGGATGTTCTGATGGCATGCCTGCATAGCCAGAAAAATGACGCAGAGTGTGGTGAGCAAGCCAATAAGCGTGATCAGGCTGCGCGCACCACTTTCCAGTGTGGCAAGAGAGCGTTCTGTCCGCTGGAGGCTTTTCTGCTGTGTCTCCAGCGCCAGAAGGCGGGACTCGCTGGCCCCTAACGTCAGATATTCCCCCAAACCCGTCAGCGTGTCTGCCAGATCGGCCTGAAATGCGCCGCGTTGTGTTGCGAGCGCACGCAGGCGGGGGCCAGATAACAGACCAACGCTTACAGGCACAGGCAGGCAGCAAACCAGCATACCCAGAGCCAGAACATAACCTGCCTCTTTGAGAAAAATGCCGAAAATGAAAGAAAAAACCAGCCCGCACAGGAGCGCCCGCGCAAAAGGAATAAATGTGTCTGTATAGGACTGGCCGACGCGATCTGTATCCGACACAAAGCGGGAAAGTAGATCGCCCCCCCGTTTGTCGGTCAGTCCGGCAGGAGCCTGTGGTGCGAGCTTTGTATAGGTCCAGACCCGCAGGCGGCCTGTCAGGCGCAGGCTGGCATCATGCGTGACCAGCCGTTCCAGATAGCGGGTGATAATCCGGAGCGTCGCAAAAAAGCGCACACCTGTTGCAGGCAGCATCATGTTGAAGGCCTGCTGTGCGGCCAGCTCCGCGGCTCCCGCGCTGGCTGCCCCGGCCAGAAGCCAGCCGGACAGGAACAGCAGTCCGAAATTGGCCAGAGCAGCCACACAGGCCAGTGCCAGACCCAGCAGGACAGGCCTACGCAAAGCGCGTGTGAAAAGGCCTGAGAAGGTCAGCATGGTCATGCGCAGGCCCTCTGATCTGTAAAGAGACTATCTCCCTGCCTCTGGCTGAGATGCAGGCGCTGGTCAGCCAGTGCCGTCATGGCGGCATGATGGGTGGCAACAAGAACAATCCGGTCTGCGGAGCAACGACGGATGGCCTGTGCCACACGCAAGGCGCTTTCCGGGTCCAGATCGGATGTGGGCTCATCCAGACACAGAATATCCGGATTGCGCAGCAGGGCGCGGGCCAGAGCCAGCCGTTTGATCTGGCCGCCGGAGAGGCATGCGCCCCTTTCCCCTACAGATGTTTCAAAACCTTCTGGCAGAGCCAGAATAAAATCCAGAGCATCGGCCTGCTGCGCCGTAGCGCGTAGCTCAGCCTCTGTTGCGTCTGGTTTTGCAAGGCGCAGAGTGTCAGCAATGCTGCCGAGTGCCATAACTGGACGCTGAGGAACCCAGGCGGTGTGGTTTTGCCAGCCCGCAACAGACGCGCCTGTTGCGTCACATGCGCGGATCTCACCGGACATCGGTTGTAAAAAACCGAGAACAAGGCGCAGGAAAGTTGTTTTTCCCGCGCCACTTTCTCCGGTTATGACGGTAAGTGTGCCACGGCTGAACGTGCAGGAGAGATCCTGCAACGTCGGGGGTGTTCCATCATACTTTGCACTCAGGCCGGAACAGACAAGCTGCTCTATGCGGCGGGTGGTGCCGGTGTTCTGTTGGTCTGCTCTGTTGGTTATGCCCATTTCCGGCAGAGCAAACACATCAGCCAGTCGGGATGCGGCGGCTGTTGCGTTCTGGCGGGCATGATAGCTGGCGGAAAAAGCCCGGAGCGGCATGAAATATTCTGGTGCCAGCAACAGAACGAGAAAGGCTGAACGGAAGTCCGCCGTGCCGGAGAGCAGTCTGGCCCCGAACACCACAGCAACGAGGGCGATGGACAGGCTGGAGAAAAACTCCAGAACGGCAGACGTCAGGAAAGCAACTTTCATGACAGACAAGGTGCTGGCCCGGTGTGCTTCCGTGGCGGCTGCCATCCGGGCGATGCTGGCCTGCGTCTGCCCCAGCAGGCGCAGAGTGGGCAGGCCGCGCAGGGAATCCAGAAAGCTGGAGCCGAGCACAACAAGCTGCATCCATTGCCGGTCCATGATGCTCTGGGCGCTGTACCCGACCAGCGCCATAAAAACCGGGATCAGCGGCCCTGTGCAGGCCAGAATTACAAAACTCCAGCCATCCAGATGGAACACCACGCCAAGAATGAGCAGCGGCAGCACGACCATCATGGCTGCACGGGGAATATACTGGGCAAAATAGGGTTCCAGCGCATCCACCCCTTCCGTCAGGGTGGTGAGAATACGGCCAGCGGGGAGCATCGTAGCCCCGACAGGCCCTGCCCGGAACAGATGGCGAGGGCGTCCTGCCGCACCTGTGCTGCAATCCGTAATCCGGCTTCCAGCCCGGCTCTGTCCGCCAGTCCTTGCAGAATCAGACTGCCGCTCAGTGCGGCGATGAGCAGGAAGAGCGTGTGCTGCTCTGTAGCAAAGGACGCGCCGTGGAAGGTCAGAGCATCAATCAGGCCCGCCAGCAGCGTGAGGTGGAGCACAAACAGGACCGCCGCCATACCGCCCAGCATCACGCTGCCAGCCAGCCAGCCTTTGGCCCGCCGGGCCATGCCGGCGGTCTGCCAGTCGTTGTTGGAAGAGTGAGCGTGCATGAAAGGGTGCCTGCCTGTGGAAGAGCGTCATGAAGAAATACACTTTCATAGTTAATGAAAGCAATATTAAAATATTTATGAAACTATTTTCCGTCAAGGGTACGGCGGTGCGCGCTCAGTGCAGGGCTGGCGCGAAAAAACAAAAACGGGGCCGTTAAGGCCCCGTCCCAGTCTTCAGCAGGAAGACGATATTTAATTTATTGGGTTAAGTATCCGCCGTTATCGGCCGGACAGGCATTGCCAGATCATGTAAGTCGCTACGCAGAAAATCACGCAGGCGAAAAAAATGGTCAGCGCCCCTTTGGATTGCGCCAGGGAACGGGCCACCCGAGTCCCGAGCAGGCTGCCCAGCGCGCCACCCAGAATGAACAGTCCGGCCAGAGACCAGTCCACATAGCCGGAGATCATGTAACTGGCGGCGGTGCTGAGTCCGAAGGCGGAGACGGCGACCAGCGAGGTGCCGACGGCATTCAGAATAGGCATGCCGGTGGAGGCAATCAGGCCAGGTACGATCAGAAAGCCGCCGCCAATCCCGAAAAAGCCGGAAAGCAGCCCGGTGCCCGCGCCATAGCCGGCCACTTTTGCGGCGTTATCCCGGTTACAGCTTGCGCCGGGGCAGCCTTCATTCCTGCGGCCCCGTAGCATGAGAATCCCGACGCCAATCATGAGAATGGCAAAGCACAGGAGCAGTTTTTTACCATCAACTGCTTTACCGAGAGCCGCGCCGATAAAAGCACCCAGCACACCGCAGGAGGCAAAAATGGCGGCGCATCGCCATTTGACGGTATGGGCGCGGGCATGTTGCGCCAGCCCGACCAGCGCGTTGATGGCAACAGCCAGTGCGCTGGTACCAATGGCGACATGCGGGTTGGCAACACCTACCAGATACACCATGAGCGGCACTGCCAGAATAGACCCCCCGCCTCCGATAAGCCCGAGCGTAAAGCCGACCAGAGAGCCGGAAAAAATTTCCAGCCCGGTCTGTAGGAGGGGATCTGACATTGTCTGCTGTGTGCCTCAGGTCGGAAAGAACAGGGTGTGTGCTCGCGCGGGGTTCAGAGCGTGTTGATGGGGATTTTGATGTAGCTGACGCCGTTTTCTTCCGGCTCCGGCATATGGCCGCCCCGTATATTGATCTGCACTGAGGGCATGATGAGGTTGGGCAGGGAGAGTGTGGAGTCGCGTTTGGTGCGCATGGTCACAAAGTCTTCTTCCGGCACGCCGTCATGCACATGGATATTATGGGCCCGTTCCGCGCCGACTGTTGTTTCCCACGCAAACTCCGTGCGGCCCGGTGCCTTGTAGTCATGGCAGAGGAAGAGGCGCGTCTGGTCCGGCAGCGTGAGCAGGCGGCGGATGGAGTGGAACAGCATCCGAGCGTCCCCGCCGGGGAAATCCGCACGGGCGGTGCCGTAATCGGGCATGAACAATGTGTCACCAATAAAGGCGGCATCCCCGATAACAAACGCCATGTCAGCCGGAGTGTGACCGGGAACATGCAGGGCTGTAGCCTTCAGGGAGCCAATCTGAAACTGGTCCCCGTCATGAAAAAGGTGGTCAAACTGAGAGCCATCCCGTGCGAAGCGGGTGCCTGCGTTGAAGATTTTTCCAAAAACTTCCTGAACCCGCACAATATCAGCGCCGATGCCCAGCTTGCCGCCTACCTGCTCCTGCAACCAGGGGGCCGCGGAAAGATGGTCGGCATGCGCATGGGTTTCCAGTTGCCATTCAACCTTCAGCCCCTCTGCGCGCACGTAATCGACAATCTTCTGCGCGGAGTCATACCGGGTGCGGCCGGATGCGGCGTCATAATCCAGAACGCTGTCCACCACTGCGGCGGCTTTGGTTCCCGGGTCATGCACCACATGGCTTGCGGTAAAGGTTGCTTCATCAAAAAACGTTTTGACGATGGGCTTCTGTCCGGGGGTGCGCTCAGCGTGCAGAATCTGGGCTGTGGCAGCGGCAATAGGGGCATCCGTCATGAGGAGCGTCCTTGTTAGTTTCTAATTTAATTTAAACCTGTATCTTCATTTTCATTAAATACGAAACCATCTTGCGTCAAGGATAGTAATCCGCGTAAGTAACGCAGCATGAGCGATCCTACGTTTGAAGCATGTCCTCTTTTTCAGGCTCCTGCACCTCTCAAGATTGGTGATGCGGCCCCGGATTTTGTGGCGCGGACCACACAGGGGGACCTGACTTTAAGCAATCTGCGCGGGCACTGGGTGATCCTGTTCTCCCATCCGGCGGATTTTACGCCCGTATGCACCAGTGAGTTTATTGCTTTTGCCAAGGCGGAGCCGCAGTTCCGGGCCATGAACTGTGCGCTGGTCGGGCTGTCTATTGATAGTCTGCCCTCGCATCTGGCGTGGGTGGATGCCATCCGGGCGCAGTTTGGCGTGGTGGTTCCGTTCCCGGTGGTGGAAGACCCGTCGATGGTTATTGGCCGGGCCTATGGCATGCTGGATGTTACAGCCCAGAGCAGTGCGACGGTCCGGGCTGTCTACATTATTGATCCGGACGGCATTGTGCGGGCCATTACATGGTACCCCATGACAGTCGGGCGTTCCGTCATGGAACTGATGCGTTTGCTGGCGGCCCTGCAACGAGTGGCGGAAGGCGATGTGCTGACGCCGGAAGGCTGGATGCCGGGGGATGATGTTGTAAGCCCCGCAGCCCAGACGCAGGATGCGGTGGCGGATGCCGGACCTGCGTGGTTCATGGCGCTCCAGCAGGACGCAAAGGCGTGAGTGGGCTTTCCTTCGACATGGCGAAGCAGCTTGTGGAGCGGCTGAAGCTGTTTGCACAACCGCAGCGCCTGATGATTCTGGATGCGTTACTGGGCGGCGCTCTGGCTGTGAGCGAACTGGAAAGCCGGACCGGTATTGGTCAGCCGACCCTCAGCCAGCAGCTGGGCACCTTGCGGCGTGCCGCCATTATTGTGCCCCGCCGGGAGTCCCGCACCATTTACTACAGTCTGGCCAATGATGATGAAGTGCTGCGGGCGCGGGCTTTGATTGCCCTGCTCCGGGAAGACCGTATGGCGTTGCCGTTGTTGCAGGAAGTTTCTGAACGGCGCGGCACGCCGCCTGCCCGGATAAAACCGCCAGAAGAAGGGGGCGCGCAGTTTGCGTTTATCCGCCCCGGTCTTTCTGCAACCTCTGGTTGAATTTACGCTTTTAGAAATTACTCCGGACGCAAGTGTCCGAAAAAAAGAGGCACATCCCGGAATGCAAGATGTGCCCCTCCTCACTGAATGCCCTCAGCGTGTGGTGGCCTCGGGTGCTTTCGGGGCAACCAGCCGGAAGAGCGGGCCAGTCAGCACCGTAGAAATCACCGCCAGCACCATCAGGGATGCAAAGGCAAATTCGGAAATCATCCCCTGCTGATGCAGAATGGTGGCTGCCACAATTTCCATCAGGCCCTTGCACTGTAACAGCGCCCCGATACTCAGCCGGAGCCTGCTGTTAAGGCCTGCGGCGGGCGGGAACAGAAAGACCGCGCCAATCTTGGTGATAACCGAGAGAACAACGAGCATCAGGGAGGCAATGACGGATGGCCACGTCAGGGCGTCTCCATCAATATGCAGGCCGCTATGGCCGAAGAACATGGGCGCAAGCCAGATGAGTGAGAAGGTACCAACCTGTTCCACCGGCAGGCGGCGCACCCAGCTTGGTGGCATGATAGCCCCGGCAAAATACGCCCCGATCAGCTCATGCAGCCCAAGCTGCATACTGGCCCATGACCCTGCCGCCAGATAAATGGGGACAGCCAGCCAGATAACCCAGAGCGGAGGATGTTTGAGGTTACGGGTGGCCCAGCTTCCCGCAAGCGCCAGCCCGGCCAGCAGGGCAATGGCGACAAATTCCAGCCCGGTCCAGCCCTTCAGGCTCGCAGAGCCTTTCGCGACAAATTGCAACGCGGCGAGGCCGATCCACAGGGCGGCATCATCCACGACGGCCAGTTTGAGGGCCAGATGGCCGATGGGCCGGTGGCCCGGTGACAGCTCACGCACCACGCCAATCAGCACCGGCAGGGCGCTGACGGCCATGCACAGCCCGACCGACATTGCGCCAATAAGCGGGGTTGTATGTGGGGGTGTCCAGCCACGCAGGGGCAGGAAGAAATAATATACCAGTACGGAGCCGATCAGGAACGGACCCGCCAGCGCGACCAACGCGCCGCCCAGCAAGCGACCCAGCGAGGGCGTGGGCAGAGGATCATCCTGCTCTTTTCCGGGGGTCTGCCACATTTCCAGCCCGGCCGTGAAGGCAAGGATCAGCACAGCCACCCAGCCTATGGAGGTGCCATACAGCGAGGGGATGCCGAGGTTCTGCACAGGGGCATGCGTGACGGCTAAAAGAATGCCGACAAGAATCGGGATTACGGCAATAGGAATAGTTTTATTAATCAGGCGCCAGAACCCCCATGGCACCAGAACAAATATGATCACATCAGCAAAAAGTGCTAAAATTTTCGGCATACGCTGATCCTGCCTTTCTTCTTCATTTTCATCTTTATTATATGAGAAGACGCAGAAAGTGAAACAATATTGAAAAAAGTTAATAATTTTTGGTTTATGCGTGTTAATTCTGAGAAGGATTTTAGTTCTGTAATTAATTTCTTTAAAATATCGTTCCGATACTGAATTTTATTTAAGGGGATGACTTTTATTGCTGAACAGCATGAAGACTGGCAGTGCATGACTGGTGTAAAAGCCATGCAGGGAGTGATGGCGGGCGTGGACCGGGAAGGGTTGGAAACAGACAGACTGCACTGCTATCCTGCCTCTCACGCCAGTCTTATCCAGAGTGTGACCAATTTTTGAGACGTGCTGTACAGGGTTGATCTGTTGTGCCAGACAAAAATGCTGAAAAAACCAGTGGAACGCCAGAGGCTCTTCTGACGTACGAAACACCTCTGTTGCTGGCGGAGGAGAAACCCACAAAACTGGGTAAGCTGAAAGCCGGAGCAAAAGCGGCTGGCCAGAAAGCAGGTGCGCTCCGCAAAAAGGTGGTGGAGACATACCGGCCCAAAGCCGAGCTTTCCAGACGGATCCTGAAAAAATACAGACCTTATATTGATAAGGCGGTTTTAATGGTCGCTGTTGCTGCGGCTAGTGAAGTGCTGAATGACCGTGAAAAAATGGAAGCGGTTTATCGGTGGGTGCTCAAACTGGTGCCGTCTTCCATCCGGTTGTTTCTGCCGGAAAAAATTCTGTTCAACACGCTCTGGTTTGTAAAAGATGATCTGATTAAGAGATTTTACGAGTACAGAGAAAAACTTGCCTCTTCTGGTGAGAGTAAAGAAGAAATACAGCGCCTGACGCATGAAGCGGATCAGTCTATTCAGGAGAGAGAGCAGGCAGAGGAGTCCTCTGGCGAAGAACTGCCTGCTAAAACTCTCGAAGACTGACATAACATGCTGAGGCCGAAGCCGGTGTCTGGTGTCCGCGACGGGATTCGAACCCATGGCCCCAGGATTCATCCCACTTCGGTTTTCACCGCCCCCCGGCTTTGTTCCCTTTAAAAGGGGCCGGGTGTTCGTGGTCTGGACTGTCCCTTTGCCGTAAGCCGTTTCCGGCCCGTAGGCACCGCCCGTCCAGTCTCTACACCTTCCGGCTCTGTTGCCAGAGCACGGCTTGGCTCGGGATCGGCACGGCAAAAGCTTGCCAGAGCGTTCCCCGAATTTGAGCGGATACACCATGAAGTTTCCCGTCATGGCGCCCAATTACCTTAGGAATCCTGTGCTCTATCCTGCTGAGCTACGCGGACACACCCCTCTGTCTATACTGAAAGCCCCCGGCCGGAGCAAGGGGAAGAGCCTCTAGCGTCGGGCGGCCAGAACCGCGCGGGCCGCAAGTCCGGCCACATAGCGTTTGCACAGCAGGGCATCCGGCGCGCCGGTCTGTTTGCAGGACAGTTCCAGCGCCTGTGTTTCCTGCACCGCTTTGGTCAGGGCGGCCAGCGGCCACAGATCCACCGCGTGGTTAAAGCTGTTGGTGCGCTTAAAAAAGACCGGGGGTCTCAGGCCTTTAATGGCATCGCTCCGGCTTGCCCCGTCCGCCATGGCCGCCCGCACCCGCCGCAGGCGGTGCAGGTGGGAGAGAAAGGTGCGGGCTATGGCAATCGGACTGATGCCTTCCGCCAGTGCGCGTTCAATAGCCAGATCAGCCTCTGTCCGGCGGCCTTCCGTCGCGGCAAAAGCCGCATCTTCCACAGAGACACTTCCCGCATCCCCAATGCAGGCATGTACATCCTCCAGAGAGAGTGTGCCGCTGTCACCCGCATACAGGGTCAGCTTTTCCACCTCGCTGCGGGCTGCACTGCGGTCAGCCCCCAGCCGGCCTGTCAGCCAGTGGAGTGCATCCGGGTCAATCCGTACGGTGTGGCTGGCCAGCATCTGGGTGATGGTCGCTTCCAGTGTGCGGCCTTCCTCCGGGTAGCAGCCAACACTGGCGCAGTCTTCACGCTTTTCCAGCAGGGCGCGCAGTTTGGAGCGGGAGGGCAGGCCGGGTGCTTCCAGCACCACCAGGGTATCGGTCTTCTGCTCCAGCACATGCGTCACGGCTTTGAGCAGAGTATCTCCGGCATCGCGCACCCGCACGGCCCGGCGTCCGCCCATCAGGGAAAAGGCGGTCGCTTCCTCTTCCAGCCGGTCATGCGTTTCCTTGTCCAGAACCGCAACGCGGAACGGATCATCCACAGACCCGGCAATCTGCCTGACAGCATCCTGCGCCCGCTCCCGGATCAGCCCCGTATCCTCACCATGCAGCAGAATAATCCGCCAGGCACCGGGGTCCCGGGTTACACGGGGCAGGCTGCGGGCATCAATCTTCATGGCGCGGCACCCTGCCTGTGGCCGCCGTTACAGGCCACCGGTCTGGCTTGGGGCCCCACGGCCTGTGGCCATATCCGGGATGGCATCATCCCCTTCCTGCTCCATTGGCGCATCCTTTTCAGAATTCGGGATGGCATTGGGCATGGGGTAGAAGGCTTTGGGACCCTGCGTGCGTTTTTGCGCCGGAGTGGCCTGTGTGCGGAACCACGTTGCCACCTGCTGCGTGACCTGATCCGCCAGCGTTTTGGCAACGCGGCCTGTCGTGGTCTCGTTATTCAGGGTCTGGGCAAAATACTGTTCGTAGGTGGAGGTATAGCCATCCAGCGCTGAGGCATCCCCCTGCGCCAGCATCCTTGGATATTGTTCAACGGTGTACAGCGTCCAGTGGGCGTGCCCGTTCATCCGCACGCGGCCGGAGGTGTTGTCCGAGTGGATGTCCAGAGATTCATAGCTGATGGAAGGCTGGACAACCAGTTTATAGCCTTCCGGATCTTCCGGACCGTCTCCCGCCATGTTCTGTTGCAGCGCCAGACGGACCTGCTGGCCCATCCGTTCAGGAATATTGGCGACGTAGACGCGCTTGAGTTCCGCGTTGATCTGCGGCGCATCCTCGCGCTCACCATAGAGTGGCTGAAAGCCGCACCCGCCCAGCGCAAGAGGAGCCCCCAGCAGCAGAACTGCCAGAGAACCATTGAACAGAGTTTGCGTGAAGCGGGATCTGGACATCAGCCTGCCGTTACAAAATTGACGATACGATTAGGCACATGGATGCGTTTGACAATCCGCTTGCCTTCCAGCAGCCGCGCCACGTTGGGTTCGGCTTCCGCACGGGCAATAACCGCAGCGCTGTCTTCATCGGGTGCAGCGTCAATCTTGCCACGCAGTTTGCCCATAATCTGCACAGCCAGCGTCACCTGCGTGGCGGCCAGAAGGTCAGGTTCGGCGTCCGGCCAGGGCAGGTCCACGACCATGGTCTTGCCCGGTTCCAGTTGCGCGAACATTTCTTCCGCCAGATGCGGCATCATGGGGGCGCAGAGCTGGCACAGGGCGCGGGCGGCCTCCCGGCGGGCAAACGCCATACCGGCCAGATCCGGTGTTTTCTCCGCATCCGCCAGAGCCGATGTCAGCTCATGGATACGGGCCACCGCCACGTTGATGGTGAAGGTTTCCAGAGCTTCCGTCACGGCGGCAATGGTGCGGTGGGTGGCGCGGCGCAGCGCATCCGCCTGCGGGGCAATCTCTGCCGGACAGGCGCCCTGAGCGGGCACGGTTTCTGCCACGTTGCGCACCAGACGGAACAGGCGCTGGGCAAAGCGGGCCGCACCGGACACACCGGCCTCCGTCCATTCCATATCGCGTTCCGGAGGGCTGTCAGACAGCACAAACCAGCGGGCCGTATCCGAGCCAAACCGTTCGATAATGGCTTCCGGAGAGACTGTGTTGCGCTTGGACTTGGACATTTTTTCCACGCGGCCAACCGTCACGGCTTCTCCGGTGTCACGCTTGACGGCACCTTCCGGCCGCAGGTCCACCTCTTCCGGATACAGCCAGTTTCCGGCGGTGTCCTTGTAGCTTTCGTGGCTGACCATGCCTTGTGTGAACAGCCCCGCAAACGGTTCGCTCAGGTCCAGATGGCCGGTCTTGCGCATGGCGCGGGTAAAGAAGCGCGCATAGAGCAGGTGCAGAATGGCGTGCTCAATCCCGCCAATATACTGGTCTACTGCCAGCCAGCCATCGGCAGCGCTACGCACCGTCGGTGTTTCGGCATGCGGGGCAGTGAAGCGGGCAAAATACCAGGAACTGTCAACAAACGTGTCAAACGTGTCGGTTTCACGCACCGCAGGCTTGCCACATTTGGGGCAGTCCACATGTTTCCATGTCGGGTGGTGGTCCAGCGGATTGCCGGGTTTATCGAACGTGACATCTTCCGGCAGCTTAACCGGTAGCTGGGCATCCGGCACCGCGACAGGGCCGCAATGGTCACAATGGATCACCGGGATGGGGCAGCCCCAGTAGCGCTGGCGGGAGACACCCCAGTCGCGCAGACGCCAGTTGGTGACGCCTTTGCCAACGCCCAGTTCTTCCAGCCGGGAAATGGCTTCTTTCCGGGCGTCTTCCGTGGTCAGACCATCCAGAAAGCCGGAATTGATCATCGTGCCATCGCCCGTAAAGGCAGTTTTGGTAATGGCGAAGTCGGCCTGATCCTTGCCCTGCGGCAGAACAACCGGCGTGACAGGCAGATTATATTTGTGCGCGAAGTCCAGATCGCGCTGGTCACCAGACGGGCAGCCGAACAGCGCGCCAGTACCATAATCCATCAGCACAAAATTGGCGATCCAGATCGGAAAGCTTTTGTCCATGAAAGGATGGTTGACGCGCAGGCCGGTATCAAAACCACGCTTTTCAGCCGTTTCGACAGCCTCGACCGAGGTGCCAAGGCGGCGACATTCCGCAATGAACTCGGCGGCCTCCGGGTTGCTTCGGGCCACAAAAGCCGCCAGCGGATGGTCCGGGGCAATAGCCAGAAAGGACATGCCAAACAGCGTATCCGGGCGCGTGGTGAAGACCTCGACCGCGTTCAGATTGCTGTCCAGCCCCTGATTGTTCTGGTCATGGGGCGGCTGATGCAGGGAGAAGGTGATGTGCGCCCCTTCCGAGCGGCCAATCCAGCGTTCCTGCATGACGCGCACACGGTCCGGCCAGCGGTCCAGCGTTTTCAGGCCATCCAGAAGGTCTTCTGCAAAATCAGTGATTTTCAGAAACCACTGTGAGAGTTTCTTTTTCTCAATCAGCGCGCCGGAGCGCCAGCCGCGGCCATCCACAACCTGCTCATTGGCCAGTACGGTCTCGTCAATCGGGTCCCAGTTCACCCAGCTTTCCCGGCGTTCCACCAGACCAGCTTCAAGGAAGTCCAGAAACAGCTTCTGCTGTTTGCCGTAATAGTCCGGCAGGCAGGTCGCAATTTCACGGTCCCAGTTGAGGGAGAAGCCGAGGCGCTGGAGGGTGGCGCGCATGGCGGCAATGTTTTTCAGCGTCCAGTCCTGCGGGTGCACGCCGCGTTCCCGCGCTGCGTTTTCCGCCGGCAGGCCGAAGGCGTCCCACCCCATCGGGTGCAGTACGGCGTAGCCACGGGCGCGCTTATAGCGGGCGACAACATCCCCCAGCGCGTAGTTGCGCACATGGCCCATATGGAGCTGACCGGAGGGATAAGGGAACATTTCCAGCACGTAGTATTTGGGTTTATCGGCCGGGGGGACGTCCGGCACGGTAAACACACCGGCCTCATTCCACGCTTTCTGCCACCGGGGCTCAACGGTCTGAAAATCGAAGGACGCCCCTGTGGAGGGCTGCGCCGGGGCGGTGGACGTGTTGGCAGGCTGTGTCATGGAACTCGCGCGGGTGAATTTTTCAAAATCAGGGAAAACCGGCCCACGGGGGGCCGGGGCGGCACAAAGCCGGGACGTCAGTCGTCCCGGTTGCCGTTATCCGCACGCAGCTTGCGCGCGCGGGAGAGGATACGGGCTGCAATGTCAGACGCCGTATTGCCAGCGGGCGGGGTATCCACCCATTCATTCCCCTGCTGGACCTGACGGAATACGGTCAGGCGCAGCGCATCGGAGCGCAGGCGGCGGTCCAGAATGAACGCGGTCATTTTAAAGCGTTCGCCGTGGGCTGCGGGTGGGGTGTACCAGTCCGTCAGGATAATCCCGCCTTCCGCATCCGCCGTGGCGACGGGCATGAAGGAGAGCGTATCCAGCGTGGCGCGCCACAGATAGGCGTTCACGCCGCCTTTCAGCACATCCTCACCCCCGGAGGCGCCCCGGTCTTCATGCAGAAGATGGTTGCGCGGGGCGGTCAGATCATTGCTGCTGCGGGGGCCACTGGAGCAGCCCGGCAGCAGGAGGAGGCCGGAAAGGGCAACGCCGGCCAGCCAGAAAGCAGGCCGTGAGCCGCTGGAGGCAGAACCGGAAGCGGGAGGGCAGGGCATGGGACGACGTGGCATAATGTCGATACGGCTCCTTCGGCGGTGGGGCGCCGATGTTCCCCGGCCTGCCCGACGCGCAGGGTCAGGTCCGGTTCATGGTCATGGGTCTTGGCTCTCTTCATATCCTGTCGGGGCAATCCCGCCAAGCGTCTGCTTGCGCTCTGCGCGGATACGGCGCTGTTTACTGATCAACAACCAGAATACAGGACAACCCCTGCTGACGAAGCTGCGAGCAGATGGAGCCTGTCTGGGTGCTGGACAGCCCCGCCAGCCGTGTCCGCCAGATCTGGCGTCCATTGGATGCGGGGATCAGCTCAATCCGGTTTACAGCACTGGCCAGCCCGCTGGCGGAATGTCTGGCCAGTGCGGCGGCCTGCACCGCGCGCTCCTGCGTGGAGAACGCTCCGATCTGAATCATGGCGTTCCCTCCCGTATCCTGTTGCCAGACGGTGGCGGCTGCCGGGGCGCTATAGGAGGCGGGTGTGACGGCCGGAGCAGTTAAGGCCTGCCCTGCGGCCTCTGTTCCTGTTGCGGAAGAGACGACAATATCGCCATCCGACGCATACGGGGCTGGAGGGGCAACCTCATCAGACTCAAGAGGCGGTGCGGTTGCGGCTCCGGCCGCACTGGCAACAGCCACAGCGGCTGGCGGGGAGGTTGCCACAACGCGATAGGCCGGCGGGGTGGCGGGCGTTATCACCTGCCGGGAGACGGTCTGTGTCGGGGCTGTGGCATACGCCATCTCGGTCGGGGTGGTTATGGCCGGAACCGGGTCATTCAGGTGTGGTTTGACCGCCGCCAGATAGGTCCGGGCGTAGGAGGGCAGGCTTGCGCCCCGGCTGCGGTGGTTTTCTGCGCATTGCGGCCCGCAATTATAGGCGGCCACAAAGTCCGGGGAGCCAAAGCGGTCATACAGTTCCCGGATATAGCCGCTGCCCGCCATGATGTTGTCATGCGGGTTATACGGATCGGACCCCAGATGGTAGCGTCTGGCCAGTTCCCGGTACGTGTCCGGCTTGATCTGCATGAGGCCGACGGCCCCATGCACAGAGCGCGTCAGCCTGCCGTGCAGATACTGATGCCCGCCCGATTCCTGCTGCATGATGGCCCGAATCCAGGCCTGCGGGATGGAAAAGCGGGTAGAGGCTTCCTGAATATACGGCCCCCATGCGTCCACTGCGGGACCGGGTGCGCGGTATGTGGAGCGTGTTGGCCCGGCACAGGCAGAAAGAGCTGCCAGCCCGCCAAGAAACAGCGAACAGAGCGTGCGTTTCTTCGCCTGGGCTGTTCCGGGAAGAAGAGAAGTCCGAACCATGGCGGTCATGGTGCCTCTCCTGAAAGCCGGATGCAATCACAACCTCAGAAGGCAGGTGCATTGCCGTGCAGGAAAGAATGCAGGGCTGGAGGTGTTGGGCAACGTGCCCTGTGGAATTTGCCGGGCGTTCCGGCGCCCAAAAAAAATCCCCACCGAAGTGGGGATTTTCCTGTGTTCCGAAACCAGAGTGTCCGCCGCTTATTTGGCAGCGGCATCATCCGGCAGGGTGTAGGCAATAATATAGTCGCCCACATCCGGGGAATGGCTCATGCCACCGGCAGAGATCACCACATATTCCTTACCGGTTTTGGGGGAGCGGAAAATGAGCGGTGCGGCAACAGCGCCAACCGGCAGGCGTTCACGCCACACTTCCTTGCCCGTGCCGGAATCCAGCGCACGCAGATAATAGTCCTGCGTTCCGGCAAAGAAGACCAGTCCGGATGCGGTGGAGGTCGGGCCACCCAGAGTCGGCATGCCCATGGGCACTGGCAGATGGGTTTTAATGCCCATCGGGCCCAGATCCTGCGTTGTGCCCATCGGCACCTGCCACAGCATCTTTTTGGTGTGCAGATCAATGGCGCTCATGGTGCCAAACGGAGGCGTATTGCACGGCACCTGTAGCGGAGATTGCAGGATATCAATGCGCACACCGGCATACGGTCCGGCAACCTGCGGACGGATGGTGCCCATAAAGCCCGGTACTTCGTCCGTGGAGACTTTATACTTCTTGGCTTCTTCAAGATTGACCAGCGTCATACGCAGGGGCATGCGCATGTCGTTCACAAACATGATGCCACGGGCTTCATCAATAGAGATGCCGCCCCAGTTCATGCCACCCAGCAGGCTGGGCCATTCAATGTAGGGTTTTTCACCCGGCGGTGTGAACGGGCCTTCATAAACCGAATCCTTGAACATGATGCGGCAATAAAGCTGGTCAAACGTGCTGACACCCCACATGGAGCTTTCCGTCAGCGGGTCCGCGCCAATGGTGGGCATCCCGACGGAGAAGGGCTGGGTGGGGGAGAGGTGTTCACCCTGCGCCGCTGGTGTTGTAGCCACTTTGCGTTCCTGAACCTCGGTCACCGGCTGGCCGGTGCGACGGTCGAGAACAAAGATATGGCCTGTTTTGGTGGTCTGGATCAGGGCCGGGACTTTTTCACCCTGTGCGTTGGTTACGTCATACAGCACAGGCTGGGACGGCAGGTCATAATCCCACACGTCATGATGCACCGTCTGGAAAACCCATTTGGTTTTGCCGGTTGTTGCCTCTACCGCAACAATAGCGGCACCGAATTTTTCCTTAACCGCGTTGCGGTCTCCACCCCAGTAGTCAGGCGGGCCGTTGCCAGTGGGCAGGTAGACGAGGTTCAGGTCTTTATCATAGGTCGGGATGGTCCACACATTGGGGGTTTCCAGCGTGTAGGTCTGCCCGTCCTGCGGTGCATTGGTGTTTTCCGGGTCACCCACATCCCATGCCCAGGCCAGAGCGCCGGTCCGCACATCATAGGCGCGCACAACGCCGGAGGGTTCACCGTGGACAATATCACGCACCCAGCCACCAATAACGGCAACATGGCCCATCACAACCGGAATGGATGTGGGGTGGTAGCGTTTGCCCCCTTCAACCGGACCCATCTGTTTTTTGAGGTCAACAGAGCCGTTTTCACCAAAACCGGAGCACAGGGCACCGGTATGCGCATCCAGCGCGATGAAGCGGGCATCCACGGTTGAGACCAGAATACGCTGGTGGCACATCGGAGCAGCGTCGTCCGCGGCTTTATCCTCAGCGGTCAGGCTCGCATCTTTCGTGGCATCGTAATAGCCAACACCACGGCAGGACACGTGCTCAGCCGTATGGGCCTTGGGGTCAAACTTCCAGATTTCTTTCCCGGTGTCCGCTTCCAGAGCCGTAATCAGGTTTTCCGGCGTGCAGGAATAGAGCACATTGCCAATCTGCTGCGGCGTGTTTTCATCGACCCCGGCGCCCGGCCCATGTGTCCGTCTGCCTGTGTGGTAAACCCAGGCGACTTTCAGCTTGCTGACATTGTCAGGCGTAATCTGGGTATAGGGCGCATAGCGCGTGCCCTGAGCATTCCGGCCGAAAAACTCCCAGTCGTCCGGTGCATCCGGTTTGCCCGCCTGTGCAACCTGCTGCGGTGCGGGGGCCGCGTTGGGGTTGCTGATCTGCCCGTGAGGGAAAAAGGCTTCAACCAGCGTGACCAGCAGACAGCCCACAATCCCGAGGCCACCATAGACGCTGCCACGGCGGATGGAGGCAGGTGTTGCAGGGAAGGTTGCAACGGCCCACACATTCAGCGTGAACAGAATGGCCGGGACAACCAGACGCGGCAGAAGAGCCCAGTAGCCAATTTCCGGCGTGTCACACAGGGCCCAGACAAACGTGGCGGCAAAAACAGCCACAGCCGCCAGCAGCGTTGCGCGATGCTTCAGAAAAACCAGAACAGCCAGCGCACAGTAGGCAAGCCCGGCCAGAAGGTAATAGGCCGAGCCACCCAGCATCAGCAGCTTCAGGCCGCCATATGCAAGAGCCAGACCGACAGCAAGGCTGATGATGGAAAAGATGGCGCGATAGACGCCACCGAGCGGAGAATGGTGATCTGCGGGTTGAGCGCCACCCATGCTATCACTCCAGTATTGAAATCGTCCTGACAGCAAGGTGTCGGGCCGGGGTTACGACTAAATCCTGATACGCTGGTGTCTGATAAGAGAGTTTTCCCGCAGGCACGGCCTGTGAGGGTCTTCATCAGTGTTTCCAGAGGAGCGGAACTTGCTCTGTGTCTAATATAGTCCGGCCTGTCAAGGAGATCCTGAAGCAAAATCTCATAAAAAGTCTGATTTTTTATAAAAGTTTCCGAGACTTCGTAAGCAGCCGACGTGAGCGCGTCTATTTTTGAAATGGCCGGGCCTTCCGGAGGGGGTGGAGTGCCAGATCGGGAGGAGCCGTTCTGGCCCCGTCAGAGGGGTGAAAACAGCCTTATCGGGCGGCTTTTAATGGTAACGTTCCGGTGAGAGTGCCCATAATCTGGCGTGAAACGCATGTCAGGCTGTGGGGTTCATTTAATGGGATATATAATTCTAAGTTTATGATTTATATAGGTTTTGTTTCTGGAAACCACACAATTTACGTATCAGTTCTGCAACTGACCTATATGAAATAAGTATGTATAACACTTCTTTCATATATTGGACAATGGAGGGGTTTTCAGCGCCTTAAGATCGGTATGACAAGCTGCAACGCAGCGGCGCTATCGGTTTGGCAGTTAAGAGGAGTTTAAAGGAAAAGAACGAGATTGTTGCTTATAAAATATTATAGTTTTTCTTTTTTAAGGCGTGGGAGACGTGCGTTCAGATTTTCTGATCGGCATCATCTCTGCCTGAGCGCGAATTATGGTATGACGATTGCAGTAAAAATTTGATTTATTGGAAATATTTTCCTGTTTTTAAAGTAGTTCATATTTTTAATCTTATTATTTTCAGATTTTTTGAAAAATATAGCGTCGCGGATCGTCTTCTTCTGTGTGTAGCAGAAGGGGACAGGCAGGCAGTCTCCTGACTTTGGAGTCTGTTTAAGATTTTTGCTGAATTTTTGCAGGTATGACCTGATTTTGAAAGCGTTCAACCCGGGATGCTTTTCTTGTCGTGCCTTCACCATTCTATGACTTTAACCGGGCACTTTCTGGCCGGAGTTCTGAAACTTTTTCGTGGTCAGATGATGTATCGTAAACGCTTCAACAGATTTTCTGTGTCTAAATCGTCCGCTGCTTTGGGGTATGTCACCGTTGCGGGGAGCCTGATAACCACTCTGTGTTTTGGGGCGGCCTATGCGGATGAACCCGCTGTATCCTCAGCGCCGGATAAAAAACCTGTTTATGTGAATGTTATTTCCGGAAAACCGCAGCAGCAGGATGATCCCTCTTTGCCAGAGGCAGGTGTGCTTGTGCGGCCTAAAAACTCGCCGCTTCCGGCAAGTGGTGTCCCGGTAGCGCCATGGCCCGGTCTGGCCACTATGGACGTGCCCAGTGTGGATGAATATCAGAGCGCGAAAACATTCCATAAAATGGAGCTGGATGATCTGACGGGAAAAGAAGGGCTGTCATGGCTCCTGCCCTCAGAGCTGGACGCGCAGCGCCGGACGGATATGGATGATCCCTATTACGTGCCCACGGCAGGCAGCGGCCATCTGGTTCCGCAAATCATGCCGTTCAGAGAAAGACTTCAGAAAAAAGGTTTCGTTTTTTCCTTTGCTTACAAAGGCGAGGCGATGGCCAATATTCATGGCGGCATGCAGCGCGGCATGGATTATGTGCATGAGCTGACCCTCCAGATGAACTTTGATCTGGGGAAGCTGGCAGGCCTGAACGGATGGTCTATTCACACCCTGCTCATGAACCGTGCGGGGCGTGAAGTTTCTCATGACCGTGTGGGCGAGTATTACGTAAACCTGATGGAAGTTTATGGACTTTCCGGACATGTTGTGGCGCATCTTGTTGATTTTTATGCGGAAAAGAAATTCATGCAAAACCGCATGGATGTCACGTTTGGCCGGATGTCCCTGACGCATGTTTTTGCCACATCGCCGCTGATCTGTTCTTTTATGGTAACGTGCTCCGCCCCCGTGGCGCTCAAGGTTGATCCGGGTTTTGCCGTTTACCCCAAGGCAACATGGGGCAGCCGTCTGCGCTTTCGGCCCACGCGGGATACATTGTTGCAGGTGGGGGCGTATCAGGTCAGCCCTCTCTCCACCAATCCCAGTGGCTGGGCGTGGGGGAGTGAGAACACGACAGGCCTGATGCTGCCCATAGAATTTACATGGCAACCCTTCCTGACGCGAAACCGCCTGCCGGGGCATTATGTTTTTGGATATGCGCATGATACATCGCGGTATCCGGATGTTCTGGGCGCGGCGCCTGCCAACAAGGTCATTGCCACCGGCCGTCTGCACAGCGCGCCGATGGATATGTTCTGGTTTGAGGGCGACCAGATGATTTACCGTAAAGGGGGCCGAAACCAGATGGCGGGTGGTTACCTCATGGCCGGGTATATCCATAACACGCCGCATGTTTCCTCCATTTCGGATGAAGCCTATGGAGGCCTTTCCTTCAACGGGGTTATTCCCTCCCGTGTGACGGACCGTCTGGGGATTTTATATTCCTGGTATCACGTCAGCCACCGTAAGGAGCTTGGGCAGATGTACGCGCAGGACGCCGGTCTTTCTCTGGGCGCACAGGTGCTGGCTCCGCAGACGGATTCTCATGTGATCGAGGCGTATTACGCGATTGATGCTGTGCCCGGCGTGCTGGTGCAGCCTGAATTCCAGTATATGATCCGCCCCGGCGAGACCTCCCGCAGGCCAGATGCCGCTCTGGTCGGACTGAAAGTTATTGCCAACCTCTGACTGTGTCTGTCTGAGTAGAAAATTTCTGAAATATACAGGATTTTTAGCGTCTGTGCTTGTCCTGAACGATATGCGCGCCCAGAGATTCCAGAGCCTCTTTAAGGGGGCTGTCTTCCATGTCAGGCAGAGGGCAGGGGCGCAGGGCGGCTCTGGGCTTCCGCTGTGCCGTGATGCGCTGCCCGGCAGCCGGGTCCTGCACAAACCGCAGGCGCGCCACAAGCGCCTGCCCGCACCATGTGTTGATCCGGGCGATCAGCGCGTCGCTCAGATGCTGAAGCTCCATGGCCACAGGTCCGGCGCAGGCAATGCTCAGTGTGCCTGCTGAAAGTTTGCGCGGGGTTGTCACCGCCGCATGGGCAGGCCCCACAATATCCCCCCAGTCCGTAAAAAGCTGCACGCCTGCGGGGGAGCGTTTTTTAAAAGCCGGAGCGGTGACGTTGGGCAGGAGCGCGGCCAGACTGCGGGCCGTCATGGCCCGGCGCGGGGGTTCCGGCGGGGTCTCTGCTTTTCTGGGGGTGGCAGTTTTGCGCCCTGTTGTCTTGCCGGAGGAACTCTCCTTCGTCATAACTCACTCCGTGAAAAAGCCATCCGCCCAATCCCTGCTTGACTGGTATGACAGACATCGGCGCACTCTGCCATGGCGTGCCGAGGCAGGCCAGCATGCCGACCCTTACTCTGTCTGGCTGAGCGAGATCATGCTTCAGCAGACAACCGTCAAGGCTGTCGGCCCTTATTATCATCGTTTTCTGGAGAAATTCCCCACAGTGCAGGCGCTGGCCGCGGCGGACCGGGATGAAGTCCTCTCCGCATGGGCCGGGCTGGGCTACTATTCGCGCGCCAGAAACCTGCATGCCTGCGCGCAGCAGGTGGTGGCCCTTGGCGGCTTCCCGAAGGGTGTTGCCGGTCTACGTGCTCTGCCGGGAGTAGGGGCTTATACGGCGGCGGCGGTTGCGGCCATTGCGTTTGGGGTGCCTGTGGTGCCGGTGGATGGCAATGTGGAGCGCATTACGGCCCGCCTGTTTGCGGTGGAAGAGCCTCTTCCGGCCGCCAGAAAAACACTGGCGGCGCTGGCGGAAGGGCTGAACACGGACAAGGCGGCACGGGCGCGCCCTTCCGATTTTGCGCAGGCGTTGTTTGATCTGGGGGCGTCTTTATGTTCCCCGCGCTCTCCCGCCTGTGGTCTGTGCCCCTGGCGGGAGAGCTGTGCCGCGCAAAAAGCCGGGATTGCCGCCACCCTGCCGCGTAAGGCCCCCAAAGTCGCGCGGCCTGTGCGGTATGGCGCGCATTTTCTGGTGATGGATGCGGCGGAGCAGATTCTGTTGCGTAAAAGACCGGAGACAGGACTGCTGGCTGCTATGACGGAACTCCCCGGCACGGACTGGCGTTCGGAACGCTGGTCAGAGGCCGGGGCTCTGGCGCAGGCTCCCTGCACGGCATCCTGGCAGGCCTGTGGTGTGGTCCGGCATGTTTTTACGCATTTTACGCTTGAGGTTACTGTTTACGCTGCGCGTGTGCAGCATTTTTCCAATCACGTCGCGCAGACCGGCTTTCTTGCGCCGGCAGGGCGTGTGGCGGGGCTTTCATTGCCCTCTGTCATGCTCAAGTGCATAAAACTGGGGCTTAAAGCTCTGTAAGAGGTTTCATGGTCTTCCAGCATATTCCCCCTCGTAAACATCCTGATGGCGCCGCCCGGCATGAAGGTCGTCCCGGTATTCTGTTGCTGAATCTGGGAACGCCGGAGGATACGGGCTACCGGGCCGTGCGGCGCTATCTGTCCGAGTTCCTTTCAGACCGGCGGGTTATTGAAGGCTCCCCCGTGCTCTGGCAGCCTATCCTGCAGGGTGTTGTGCTGACGGTCCGTCCCGGCAAAAGCGGCAAGGCGTATGAACGCATCTGGGATAAAGAGAAGAATGAAAGCCCTCTGCGGGGCTATACCCGTGGGCAGGCAGACGGGCTGAGGGCGCGGTTTGAGGCGGATAATGTGCCCGTCGTCTGGGCCATGCGCTATGGCACGCCTTCCGTTGAGGCCGGGGTGCGCGCTCTGCTGGAACAGGGGTGTGACCGTATTCTTGCCATGCCGCTTTACCCGCAATACAGCGCTACCACGACGGCCACCGCCAATGACCAGCTTTTCCGGACATTGATGACGCTGCGGAACCAGCCTGCCATCCGCACTCTTCCGGCCTTTCCGGATGAAGCGACTTATATTGAGGCTCTGGCAGGTTCCGTCCGTAAGACTATGGCGACGTTAGCCACACCCCCGCAGATGCTGGTGGCCTCATTCCACGGTTTGCCAAAAGAGTATGTGGATAAAGGGGATTCCTATCTTGCGGACTGCCAGAAGACCGTAACGGCCCTGCGTGAGGCACTGGGAATGGATGAAGCAATGCTTCCGCTCACCTTCCAGTCCCGTTTTGGCCCGACCAGATGGCTGGAACCCTATACCGCGCCGTTTATTGCGGGCCTGCCGGAAAAGGATGTGAAGCGCATTGCGGTTGTCACGCCCGGCTTCATGACGGACTGTATTGAAACGCTGGATGAAATTGGAAACGAGGTCTGTGAAGACTTCCTCAAGGCCGGTGGAGAAGAATTCACACTCATCCCGTGCCTGAATGACAGCATGGAAGCCATTGACGTGCTGGAACGGCTGGCCCGGCAGGAACTGGCTGGCTGGTTGTAACGGCCGATATGCCCCTGATACGTTCTGAATACGCTCTGACGGGGCCTGTCTGATTACAGGGTCTGCCGGGGCGGTTTGATAACGGGCCGGTCTGTTTTGACCGGATACAGGCAGGGCGTGCTGGCTGCACACCGCCAGCATTCCGGCTTGCGGGCCTTGCACACGTAGCGGCCTTGCAGGATCAGCCAGTGGTGGGAATCGCGGATCATCTCTTTCGGGATACGGCGTTCAAGCGCGGCTTCCACGGCTTCTACCGTCTTGCCGCGCCCAAGCCCCGTGCGGTTGGCCAGCCGGAACACGTGCGTATCGACCGGCACGGTGGGCTGATGGAACGCAACATTCAGCACTACATTGGCCGTCTTGCGTCCCACACCGGCCAGTGCCTCCAGCGCTTCCCGCGTGCCGGGGACCTCACCGTTATGGTGCGTCAGGAGCTGGCGGGAGAGTTCGACCACGTTTTTGGCCTTGTTGCGCCACAGGCCAATGGTGCGGATCAGTTCTCCAACGCCGTCTTCCCCCAGCGCGACCATGGCGGCAGGGTCAGGGGCGGCGGCAAATAACGCCGGGGTGACACGGTTGACAGAGGCATCCGTTGCCTGAGCGGAGAGCACAACGGCAATCAGCAGCGTAAAAGGCGTGCTGTAATGCAGCTCCGTTTCCGCATCCGGCCACGCGCGCTCCAGGTCTGTCAGAAACTGCACAATTTCAGGCCGCGTCATGTCACGCGGGGCTGTTGCCTTCTGATCGGCTGAGGCAGCGCGGTCAGACGCTTTCGCTTTCGCTGCCGTGCGTCTGGCGGAGGCGGGTTTTGCGGGTGGAGTGTCTGCCTTGGCAGGGGAGCGTGTCGGTCTGGCCATAGGGCCGACTCTACTCCGCTCAGTGTGGCCGCGTCTATCGTCCGGCAGTCATTCTTGCAGTCTTCCGGTGGGTGATACGGAACCAGATTTAACAGTCAGATGATTTGCCAAATACAGGGCAGCAGGATACAGACAAACAACCAGACCTCAGCCGGGGTCCGCTATTTTCTCCCTTTTTTCGGATTGTTCTGATGAGTACCTCCTCTTCCGATACGGGTCGTGCCGTACGGGGGCCAAACCTGTTTGTCGATGTTCTGAAGTTTGTCATGCGGCGCTGGCTGGAGTTTCCACGCCCGCTGGCAGCAACAGTCGGCGGCGTTATGCTTGCGACTCTGCTGGATGTGCTGATGCCGGTTCTGGCAGGCCGTCTGGTGTCAGACGTGGCGCAGCCTGCGGGCCAGTCTGCCGCTCAGTCCGGCCTGATCCGGGATGCGTTGTGGATGCTGGCTGGCATGGCCGCCTGCGGCGTGGGCAACGTGCTGGGCAAACGGGCGGCCTATCTGGGTATTACGCATCTCAGCACGCAGGTTATGCAGAAAATTATCGGGCAGGCTTTTGCGCATGTGCAGAAGCTTTCAACCGACTGGCATGCCAACACCTTTGCAGGCTCCACCGTGCGGCGGCTGACGCGCGGCATGTGGGCTGTGGACATGCTGGATGATACCCTGCTGCTGATGCTTATTCCGGAAGCCAGTCTGCTGGTGCTCACCACTCTGGTTCTGGCATGGCACTGGCTGATGATGGGTGTGCTGCTTGGTGTGCTCTCTGTGGCGTTTATTACCTGTTCCTGTCTGCTCACGCTGCGCTATGTGGCTCCCTCGGCCCGGCAGGCTAACCAGTGGGACAGCAAGATGGGGGCTGCACTGGCGGACTCCATTACCTGCAACGCCGTGGTGAAAGCCTTTGGCGCGGAAGAGCGGGAAGAGGCCCGTCTGATGCAGGTTGTGTCTGAATGGAAAAAGCAGACCTGCCACACATGGACGCGCGGCACCAACAGCGCCAGCATCCAGAACCTGATGGTCACGGCGATGCGTGTCATTCTGTCCGGTGCGGCCGTATGGCTGTGGCTTAAGGGCAAAGCCGGGCCGGGGGATCTGGCCTATGTGCTGACCATGACATTTCTGGTGCAGGGCTACCTGCGGGATATTGGGCAGCAGGTTTCCGTCGTGCAGCGGTCGGTGAATGAAATGGAAGAGCTGATTGAACTGTGGCGCACGGAACCCGGCGTGAAGGACCTGCCCGTGGTGCAGCCTTTTGCGATCCGGGACGGGGAAATCCGGTTCGAGCATGTCTCCTTCCAGTATCCCGGCCAGACACGCCCCATTTTTACAGACCTGAACCTGACGATTGCACCGGGCAGCCGGGTGGGGCTGGTGGGGCCGTCGGGGTCCGGGAAATCGACCTTCACCAAACTCTTACAGCGGCTTTACCCGCTTAGCGGAGGGCGGATCCTTATTGATGGCGTGGATATCGCGACTGTCAGCCAGTCCCGGCTGCGCGCGGAAATTGCCATTGTGCAGCAGGAGCCGACCCTGTTCCATCGTAGTCTGGCGGACAACATCGCCTATGGCCGCCCGGATGCGACACAGGCGGAAATTGAAGAGGCCGCCCGTCTGGCCAATGCGTCGGACTTTATCGCCCGCCTGCCGGATGGCTATCAGACTCTGGTGGGGGAACGGGGCGTGAAGCTTTCTGGCGGTGAGCGCCAGCGTGTGGCCATTGCCCGGGCTTTTCTGGCGAACAACCCGATTCTGGTGCTGGATGAAGCAACGGCCAGCCTTGATTCAGAATCTGAATCTCTGGTGCAGGACGCTATGCAGCGGTTGATGGAAGGCCGCACGGTGATTGTTATTGCGCATCGTCTGGCGACGGTGGTGGATCTGGACCGTATTCTGGTGTTCGAGCGCGGGCAGGTGGTGGAAGATGCCCCGCATGCGGAACTGGTGCAGAAGCCGGACGGCCTGTATCGCAGGCTGTATAATCTTCAGTCTCTCTGACGGGATCTTTTCAGGGTAAGGGGCGTTAACCCCCTGCTCTGGCCTGCGGGAGCCCTGCGGCCTTTGTAGCATACCCTGTTGCAGGATCAGCACACCTCTGAATAATACGAGTAAAACCGCACCTCTCCTAATTGTGCATTTTTATAAGTGTTATAAATAAACGATCAAGACAGTTTGTTTATTAAGTGTGTGTTTGGGAGCGTCCGCCGTGCGCAAAGGTTTTTCCTCAGAAACTGTTATTCGGGTCCGTTCAGCGCAGGCACGCGGACCGGTGTGCGGACGCGGCTTTTCTTCTGCTTTGCTGGCCGCGACCCTGCTTTCCGGTTTTGCCGGAGGGGAAGCTCTGGCGGCTGAAAGCACACAGTCCGGCAAAGCTGTAAAACATGCGGCCAGACCGGCTGCACAGACAGGTGCGGCCCGCCATGCTGGCACAGGGCCGTCTGCGCTGTCTGCCGCCGTGCGCCCGGCCTCCAGTGTGGTTCCGGCATCAGCATCTGCGGCAGCTGGACCTGCCGCATCGTCCCCCCGGCAGATGCGCGCTCTGCGCGACGCTGTCGCGGCCCCCGCTCCAGTGGCTGCTGAGGGTGAAGAATCTGTAATTGTCACCGGCACGCGTGAGACGGGCGGGCGCAAGGCGCGGGAGAGCCTTTCCCCCATTGATGTCGTCTCGGCCAAACAGATCAGCCAGACCGGACAGCCCAACCTGCGGGAAGCTCTGGCGCAGCTTCTGCCCTCGCTCACCATGCCCACAGGCGGGTTTGATAGTGGCGCGCTGACGGATTCCATCAGCCTGCGTGGCCTCAACCCGAATGAAACGCTGGTGCTGGTGGATGGAAAACGCCGCCACACCACCGCGAACATCTACGCTGACCCCGGCCCGCAGCAGGGGTCCACAGCTGTTGATATTGACATGATCCCGATGGCCGCCATTGACCATGTGGAAGTGCTGCGGGATGGCGCATCGGCCCAGTACGGGTCAGACGCCGTGGCCGGGGTGGTGAATATCATCCTCAAAAAGCAGGATCATGGATTCCACGCGGAATCCATCTCCGGCATTACCGCCGCCAAGGATGGCTTTCAGCAGGGCGTGTATCTGGATGGCGGCGCAAAGCTCGGCAACCGTGGCTTTGTGCATGTGAGTGGTGATTTTTATCATACGGACCATACCTTCCGCAGCGCGCCCGATGCCCGGACCGGCCAGAAAAACAACTATGTGCTGGGCCAGCCGGAACAGACGCGTGAGAGCGTTGCCATCAAAGCCGGGTATGATCTGACGGACAGTATCCAGCTTTACGGCACCGGCACCTATGCCCACCGGCATGCGGAATCTTACCAGAACTATCGTCTGGCGAGTTCTCTGGCCAAATATCCCGGTTATGCCGCTATTTATCCGTGGGGCTATTCCCCGCTGGAAACGCTGGATGAAGATGATTTTGAGCTGACGGCGGGTGTTAAAGGAAAAGTCTGGGGCTGGAACTGGGATCTTTCCACAGTCTATGGCCGGGATTTTGATGATATCGGGGTCATCAATTCCGCAAACCTGGCTCTTGAGAAAGATACTGGCCGCACACCGACCCGTTTTGACGTGCAGGGTTTTAACAACTCCCAGTGGAGCAATAATTTCGATCTGTCCCGCAAATTTAAATTCTCCGGCTGGCCGCATGAAATCAATGTGGCGGGCGGGGCATCCTACCGGTATGAAAGCTACTCCATTGGCACCGGGAGTGAGGATTCACTCTATGGCAGCGGGTCTGACGCCATGGCAGGCACCAATGCCGGGAATGCGGGCAACTTCAACCGGGATGTTGTGGCCGGATATGTGGATGTCTCCACGCATCTGACACGCCACTGGCAGCTGGATCTGGCTGGCCGTTACGAGCATTATACCGATGTGGGGGATACCGAAACCGGCAAGGTGTCCACCCGCTATGAGGTCTCTCCCCGCCTTGCGTTCCGTGCCACGATTTCCAACGGTTTTCATGCACCCACACTGGCGCAGGAATATTACAGCGCCCTGGCGATTTCCCCCACCGCAGCGCGTGGTCTGATTGGCGTGAATTCTCCGGGCGCACTGGCCAACGGGGCGTCCCCGCTCAAGCCGGAACGCTCAACCAACGTCAGCGGCGGGATTGTCATGGAGCCCTTCCGCAAACTGCATGTGACAGTCGATGTGTATCAGATCAACCTGCGGGATCAGATCATGCCCGGCGGGCAGGTTTACGGGGAGCAGGCAAAAAAAGCCCTGCAAATGAATGGCTTTGGCCTGCCGGGTGATGTGGATACATGGTCCGCGTCTTCCCTGTCCACGCACTGGTTTGCCAATGTTGCCAGCACCCGCACACAGGGGCTGGACCTTACGGCAACTTACCCGACCCAGCTTGGGGATATCGGGCGTATTGACTGGGATGTGGCGATCAACCTGAACCGCACCCGTCTGTCCCATCAGGGGACTGATGCGGACGGAAACCCGCTGCTGAATGCGCAGAGCATTGCGTATCTCACCACAGCCTACCCGCGCAGCAAGATGATTTTTGGCGGACGCTTTACCAGCGGCAAATGGACCGTGGGTGTGCATGAAATCCGTTACGGCCAGACCACATCTCAGCTCACCTATTACGGGGGTGCGGGCAACACCAGCTCCCTGTCCAGCACGCAGTTCAGAGAGTTCCATAACACACCGAAGTTTATCACCAATCTGGAAGTTACCTACCGCGTGCATCCCCGGCTTGCGCTTACACTGGGGGGGAATAACCTGTTTGATGCCCGCCCAAGCCGCGTGCCGGATAACAACCGTTATCTCGGGGCCCCGCAATATTACATGAGCACGTCTCAGCTCGGCATGAATGGCGGGTTCTATTATCTGCGCGGGGATATCAATTTCTGATTGTCCAGGAGGATAACAGGACAAAATCTCTGATCAGATCAGGGATCAGCCCGGAGCCGCCCTACTAAGCTAACGGGTGGCTCCGGGCGGAATGGTTTGAAAAAGCCTGATTTTATGGCGGTTAATAAAAAACGCCTGTGTGCGAGGGAAGCCCTCCTGCACACAGGCGTTTTTTTTATGCTCGGGCCGGAAGTCTGCTCAGTTTTTGCTGGCCAGTGCTTCAAACATCCGCGCAATGGCTTCTGCGCCGGGGTCGGGCACGTTGGCCAGTTTTGCATCCGGCACGTAGGAGGCGCGCCCGGCATTGGCGTGCGTCATGCGTCTGGTGGCATCTGCCCCCTCCCGCGCGGCCTGTGCGACCTCCGCCAGCGTGCCGCCTGCGGCCAGAACCGTAAAGGCAGGATGCAGGGCATCAATCATGGTGCGGTCCCCCGGTTTGGCGCCCCCATGCTGCTGCATGGCGGTCAGGCCTTCTGCCAGAGCGCTGGCCCATGGGGCGGAGCTGCGTCCGGCGGCAGAGAACATGATGGACAGCAGAACACCGCTGGACCCACCGGCATGCCGGGCGAGAATAGCTCCAAAAGTGGCAAACAGCGCCTGCGGGTTTTGCAGAGGCAGACGGTCAACCGTTTTCAGGATTTCCTGCGCCCCTTCCGCAAAGGTGGACCCGGCATCACCATCCCCGATCTGTGCATCCAGCGCGTTCAGGGCTTCCGCATTGCTGATCAGGGTTTCCGCCGCGTGCCGGATCAGAGCGTCCACCACCGGGTTGGAGGACGCCGGGAAACGGAATGTTTCCGGCAGCGCGGGCAGGGGGCGCACCACCGGCGGTGCAAATGGCGTGGCACCCGGCCATGCCCAGGGCTCCACCGGAGCACTCAGGGCTTCCACAATCTCAGGAGACAGAGGGACAGCCGTCAGGGAGAAGCCGTTCATGTCCAGCGCCGTCATCATGGGGGCCGGGCCAATAATCAGATCCGTTTTTCCGGCCAGATCAGTTTTGGCAAATGCGTTGAGCAGAAGCGTCATTTCAATCGGAGGAACGCTGCCGAGCATATTCAGCAGAATGCCGTAGCGTTCCTGTGTGCCGGAGGCATTTTTGGCGGGCAGGGCTTTTGCGAGTGTGTCCGCTGCCTGCGCCATCAGGGTATCAGCCTGCGCCAGCGCAATCTGCTGCGCTCCTGGCTCCCCGTGGATGCCTAAACCCAGTTCGGCCTGTTCTGCTGTCAGGCGCGTTGTGTGGGCCGGGTCATACGCATTACAATCAGTCAGGGAGAGGCCGATGGAGGAGATCTGCGCTGCGGCGGCACGCGCGCGATCGGCCACACGGGCCAGAGATTCGCCCTGACTGGCGGCATAGCCTGCAATTTTATGCACCAGAACGGTGCCCGCAAGACCCCGGGCAAAGCGGTTGTCCGGCAGGGCGATATCATCCCCCACCACAACGGTTTCCACCTGATAACCCATGCTGCGCGCCTGCTCGGCAGCCAGCGCAAAATTCAGGCGGTCCCCGGTATAGCTTTTAATTACCAGCAGGCAGCCCGCCTTGCCGGTAACCGCCAGAATCCCAGCCAGAATAGCGTCCACACTGGGGGAGGCAAAAAGAGAGCCGCAGACAGCCGCATCCAGCATGCCAGCGCCCACAAACCCGGCATGGGTTGGTTCATGCCCGGCACCCCCGCCGGAAATGACAGCAACATGGTCAGGATTGCGGTCTTTTCTCAGCACAACGCGAATATCAGGATATCCGTCCAGTCGGCACAGATGCTGCCCCATGGAGGAGCGCAACAGACCATCCAGAGAGTCCGTTACAAGAGTTTCGCGGGAGTTGAAAAAACGCTTCATAAACACTCTGGTCCTGTTGTTGCGCTGTATAGCGAGAACCGAAAGTGTAACCCCTCAGGGATTTTTGGAAAGGTCAGGGGCGCGGGCTCCCTCTGCATCTTCTGCAAAGGGAGCTCGCGGATCATCCTTATTCCGCAGGAACGTAGACGTTTCCGCCTGCTTTGCGGAATTCTTCATTTTTCTGCTCAATACCGGCCATGCGGGCGGCATCTTCCTTCAGATCCTGACTGATCCGCATGGAGCAGAATTTGGGGCCGCACATCGAGCAGAAATGCGCGGATTTATGCGCTTCCTTCGGCATCGTTTCATCGTGATAGGCACAGGCCGTATCCGGATCGAGCGAAAGATTGAACTGATCCTGCCAGCGGAAGGAGAAGCGCGCACGGCTCAGCGCATCATCCCGCAGTTTTGCCGCCGGGTGGCCTTTGGCAAGGTCGGCCGCGTGGGCGGCAATGCGGTAGGTGATCACGCCAGTTTTCACATCATTGCGATCAGGCAGGCCGAGATGCTCTTTGGGGGTGACGTAGCAGAGCATGGCGGTGCCAAACCAGCCGATCATGGCTGCGCCAATGGCTGAGGTAATATGGTCATACCCCGGTGCAATATCCGTGGTCAGCGGGCCAAGCGTGTAGAACGGGGCTTCGCCACAGTCACGCAGCTGCTTGTCCATGTTCTCCTTGATCTTGTGCATGGGCACATGGCCCGGCCCTTCGATCATCACCTGACAACCTTTGGCCCATGCAATCTGCGTCAGTTCTCCCAGCGTTTCCAGCTCGGCAAACTGGGCGGCGTCATTGGCGTCGGCAATGCTGCCGGGGCGCAGGCCATCCCCCAGAGAGAAGGAGACATCATACGTGCGCATGATGTCGCAGATCTCTTCAAAATGCTCATACAGGAAGCTCTCGCGGTGGCCGTTCAGGCACCAGCTTGCCATGATGGAGCCGCCACGGGAGACAATGCCGGTCACGCGTTTTGCCGTCAGCGGCACATGCTGGAGGCGCACACCGGCATGGATGGTGAAGTAGTCCACACCCTGCTCGGCCTGTTCAATCAGCGTATCGCGGAAGATTTCCCAGCTCAGTTTGCTGACATCCCCGCCCACTTTTTCCAGCGCCTGATACAGCGGCACGGTGCCAATCGGCGTGGGGGAGTTCCGCAGGATCCAGTCCCGGATATTATGGATGTTGCGGCCGGTGGACAGGTCCATCACCGTGTCAGCACCCCAGCGGATGGACCAGACCAGCTTTTCCACTTCTTCCGCTGCGGAGGAGGTGACCGCAGAGTTGCCGATATTGGCGTTTACTTTCACAAGAAAGTTACGGCCAATAATCACCGGCTCAAGTTCCGGGTGGTTGATGTTTGCGGGAATAATGGCGCGGCCACGGGCAATTTCTTCCCGCACAAATTCCGGCGTCACGAAGGACGGGATGGCGGCACCAAAGGAATTTCCGTCTTCAAGCCGGGCAGCGGCCTCTTCCGCCGCTTTCAGGCGGCCCAGATTTTCGCGGTGCGCTACGTAAATCATCTCTTCCGTGATGATCCCGGCTTTTGCAAATTCATACTGCGTAACGGGCGTGCCCGCCTGACCTTGCAGCACGGTATGCGGGGCCGGACAGGGGGCTACAAGCTGCTCGCCCTGTGCGCCACCGTTATCTTCCGGTTTGACAGCACGCGGCGTGGCCTGAACCAGAGCGCGCTGTGCAAGCCATGCCGCACGGGGCTTGGGCAGACCGGCGCGTACGTCAATCTCAGCCCCACTGTCCGTGTAGGGGCCGGAGGTATCGTACACGCGCAGAGGGGGCTCATTGGCGGACGGGTCCAGCAGGATTTCACGGAACGGCACGCGGATATCGGGGCGGCCTTCCGGGCTGGAATAGACTTTTCTGGAGCCGCGAATGGGGCCGGTTGTCACCTGCCCGGGGGCGGGTGCGGCCGTGTTGGCAGGTTTCGGGTTTCCGGTGACAGCCTGCGGGGCTGTTCTGGTGGTTTCAGTTTGGGTCACAGCGTTCTCCTCTGCCCAGAGGAGGACAGAGGCCGGAAGCGGGGCGGCTACGTGGGGTGCGGTGTACGGACCTTCAGCAGCAGCATCTTCTGGCACCAGTCCCTCCGCCGGTATGATCCGGATCAGGTTCCCCACCAGTGCAGTATGCCTCTGGTGGCAGGGTCACCACGCATTGTCCCCTGCGGGACATAGTGGACTCTCAGTTCCTTGTCGGAACCCCCCTTGGTCTATGTTCTGGAGCAGATAGCGTTCAGGGCCGCTCTGTCAAGAAAAAACAGGCGGGAAAAACTGGGTGTGATAACGCGTTTTGCCGGGCACGAACGGCCGCATGCCGCGTTGAAGGCGGGTGCTGTCAGAAGCTGGAAATTTCCCTGTCTGAAAGGGGCGTCAAAAGACCTGATTTGCCGCAAAAGAATAAAAAAATGTCATTTTTCATGCAACCGTTGCAAAAGTGTGGTATTAAGAAGGCATGCAAGCAGAAAGAACCAAAGCTCAGGAAGCAATCGCGAACGTCGAAATCTCCCCTCATGCCCACCGTGTCTTATGGATAGCTGCACTTGTTGCTGCCATATGTGGCGGTCTTTACGGGTATGATACGGGTATTATTTCCGGCGCTCTTCTTCTTATTACAAAAGATTTTCACTTAACTTCCGGTCAGGAAGAACTGGTGACCTCCGCCATTCTGGTCGGGGCGGTTGTAGGGGCGTTGTGCGTCTCATGGCTGTCGGAACGGTTTGGCCGGCGTAATTCGGTGATGATTGTCACAGGTGTGTTTGTGCTTGGCGCAGTCGCCTGTTCCCGCGCACCGGATGTCACCTCTCTGATTATTGCCCGTGTTTTTCTGGGGCTTGCCGTAGGCGGTGCCACGCAGGTGGTGCCAACTTACATCTCGGAACTGGCCCCTGCCAGCAAGCGCGGCAATCTGGTCACTATGTTTAACGTCGCCATTGGTGTTGGTATTTTCCTTGCAAACCTCGTCGGGTTTACCATGCGGGAAGCCTGGGGCTGGCGCCCGATGATTTCCGTTGCGGCTCTGCCTGCAGCATTTGTCTTTGTGTGCATGTTCTTCCTGCCCAAAAGCCCGCGCTGGGCCGCGGAAAATGAAGGGCTGGAATCCGCTGTTGAGCATCTCAGCCGCGTGCGCAGTTCCCGTAAGGCCATCCGTCGGGAAATCCGGGAAATTCATGAAAATGCCTCGGATATTGATGAAGATGAGCGCGGCTGGAAAGGTCTGATGCTGCCATGGGCCCGCCCGGCGGTGATCGCGGCTCTGGGCATTGCCTTCTTCACGCAGGCCGGTGGTCTGGAGATGATGATTTACTACGCACCGACCTTCCTGTCGGATGCCGGGTTTGGTAATTCCGCAGCGCTGCTGGCCAGCCTTGGGATTTCCATCGTCTATCTGGTCATGACCCTGCTGGGCTGCATTTTTGTGGACCGCATTGGCCGCCGCCGTCTGGTGCTGATCATGGGGCCGGGGTCTGTCCTTAGCCTGATCGGGCTGGGCATTATGTTTGCCATCCATCCGGACAAAGGCAGCGTCGGGAGCTGGGCGATTATCGCGTTCCTGCTGCTGTTCATGATGTTTAATGCCGGTGGTATTCAGGTTGTGGGCTGGCTGCTGGGGGCTGAGCTGTTCCCGTTGCCCATGCGTGCAGCCGCAACCAGCGTGCATGCCGCTGTGCTGTGGGGGGCCGATCTGCTGGTGACCTCAACGGCGCTGACACTGGTGCAGATTGTCACGCTGGGCGGCACCATGTGGATTTATGCCGGGGTCAATCTGGCCTCTGTGCTGTTTGTCTACTTCCTTGTGCCGGAAACGGCGGGGGCAACGCTGGAGGATATCGAGACCGCTCTGCGCCGTGGCGAATTCAGGCCGCGTGTGGGGCAGGACCCGCGCATCCGCTCCTACGATGAAGAAGAGAATGAAGACGCTGTTCAGGCCACGTCTGCTGCCTGAAGCGTAGTGGTCTGAGTAAAGACCGGAAGAAAGGCTCCTGCGGGGGCCTTTCTTTTTGCCCGGTTCTTGTTCTTGTTGGGCGAGAGTGGCCTCTCAGCGGAAAACCAGCCCGCCATCAATCATGACGGACTGACCCGTCATGTAATCCGCATCAACACTTGCAAGGTAGGACACAAACCCTGCCACATCGTCCGGTGTTTCAACCCGGCCCAGCGCAATGCCCTCCACATATTTTTTGTAGGTTGCCCCAATTTCGGCCCCTGTGGCTTCCGCCATGCGGCGGTCAATTTCCGTCCACATATCTGTGCCCACAACGCCCGGACAATACGCGTTGACGGTAATGCCGGAGGACGCCAGTTCCTTCGCTGCCGCCTGCGTCAGCGCCCGGACGGCAAATTTGGTGGCGGAATAAATCCCCAGAAACGCGTAGCCCTCATGCCCGGCAATGGAGCAGGCATTGATAATTTTGCCTTTGCTTTTCTGGGCTTTGAACGCTTTGGCCGCAGCCTGAATGCCCCATAGCGTGCCCTGCACGTTGATGCGGAAAATGGTTTCCACATCCTCAGCCGTTGCATCCACAACCGCACCCACATGCGCGATCCCGGCATTGTTGATCATGATATCGACATGGCCAAACGCCTTGCCGGCTTCCTGCACGACGGCAAAGACCTCGTCGCGCTGGCTGATATCAGCGGTCTGGATAAGCGTTTTGCCCCCAAGGGCCTCAATTTCCGCAGCAACAGCCTCAAGCTTGTCTTTCTTGAGGTCTGTCAGAACGACAGAGGCTCCGTCGCGGGCCAGACGCAGGGCGATGCCGCGCCCGATTCCCTGCGCGGCCCCGGTGACAATGGCGGTTTTCCCGGCCAGTTTTTCTGAAAAAGACATGGCGTGATCTTCCTCCTCAAAGCGCGTATTGCGCTGTCCTCAACGCTGGAAAAGCCAGCGGGTTTGGACAAGTGCAGAGGGAAGATGTCACGGGGTTGTGACCCCGGCCAGAGGCACCCGCAAGGCGAGGCTCCGGCCGGGGGAGGCGTGCCCTTTTAGTGCGGGCGCGCGGTAAACTGTTCCAGCCAGTGGATGGTATAATCCCCTTTCTGGAACTCAGGATCAGCCAGAATGCGGCGGTGCAGCGGGATAACGGTTTTAATCCCTTCCACCACAAATTCATCCAGCGCACGGTGCATGCGGGCAATGGCCTCCGCCCGTGTCGGGGCGTGGACAATGACCTTGGCAATCATGCTGTCGTAATACGGCGGCACCTTGTAGCCGGTATAGAGCGCGCTATCGATGCGCACACCCAGACCACCCGGTGCGTGATACACCGCCACAGTGCCAGGGCACGGGGCGAAGGTATCCGGGTCTTCCGCATTGATACGGCATTCAATGGCATGGCCGGAGAAGGTCACGTCAGACTGCGTGTAGCCCAGCTTTTCCCCTGCCGCGATGCGGATCTGCTCACGGACCAGATCAACATCACACACCATTTCCGTCACCGGATGTTCCACCTGCAGGCGGGTGTTCATCTCAATGAAGCAGAACTGCCCGTCCTGATACAGGAACTCCAGCGTGCCGGCGTTGCGGTAGCCCATTTTGGAAAGGGCGTCCGTCACCGTTTTGCCAATGGTGTCGCGCTGCTCTGCTGTAATGGCCGGGGACCCGGCTTCTTCCAGCAGCTTCTGGTGGCGGCGCTGAAGGGAGCAGTCACGCTCCCCGAAATGCACCACGTTGCCGTAGTTATCGCCCAGAATCTGGAGTTCGATATGCCGGGGCTTATCGAGGTATTTTTCCAGATAGACCGCATCATTGCCGAAGGCCGTGCGGGCTTCCGTGCGGGCCACGCTCCAGGCTTCCTCAATTTCGCTGGCATCCCGCGCGACTTTCATGCCGCGTCCGCCACCGCCTGCGGTTGCCTTGATCAGCACCGGATATCCGACCTGTTCCGCAACGGCACGGGCTTCATCCAGACTTTTCAGCTCCCCATCGGACCCGGGGACCAGCGGCACACCCAGCATTTCCATGGTGGTCTTGGCGGTAATTTTATCGCCCATCATGCGAATATGCTCCGCCGTGGGGCCGATAAAGGCCAGACCGTGGGCTTCCACCGTTTCCGCAAAATCGGCGTTTTCAGACAGAAAGCCATAGCCGGGGTGGATGGCTTCCGCGCCGGTAATGGTCGCGGCGGACAGAATGGCCGCGACGTTCAGGTAGGACTCCCGCGCAGCAGGCGGCCCGATACACACGGCTTCATCCGCCAGACGCACATGCATGGCGTCTTCATCCGCTGTGGAATGAACCGCTACGGTTTTGATGCCCAGTTCCCGGCAGGCGCGCAGGACACGAAGGGCAATCTCGCCGCGATTGGCGATGAGGATTTTGGAAAACATCACTCGATAATGGCGAGCGGCTGGCCAAATTCCACCGGGTCACCTGAGGTGACGAGCAGGGTTTTCACCGTGCCGGCTTTGGGGGCTTTGATCTGGTTGAAGGTTTTCATCGCTTCAATCAGCAGCAGGGTCTGGCCAGCGCTGACAATCTGCCCTTCGCTGACAAACGGGGGAGAGGAGGGGTCAGGCGTGAGATACGCCACACCAACCATCGGGCTGTTGACCGCGCCGGGATGGCGGGAGAGGTCAGCCGGGGCTGCGGCCACGGGGGCGGCAGGTGCTGCGACGGCTGCCGGAGCAGGGGCCGCGGCAACAGCCGCGGGTGCCACAGCCTGCACCGTTGCGGGGGCGCGGGCCACCCGGATGCGGCTGTCTTTCTCCGAGACCTCAATTTCAGTCAGTCCGGTGTCGGTCAGAATTTCGGCCAATGCCCGAATGGCATCTGCGTCCACGAGCAATCCGCTCATTGGTCATCCTCATCTAGAATAAGATCTGTCATTGCCTGCAATGCCAGAGAATACCCCGCCACGCCTAGCCCACATATCACGCCAACGGCGGCGCGGGACACATAAGACATGTGACGGAACGGTTCACGACGGTGAATGTTGGAGATATGCACCTCAATCACGGGCAGGTCCGTGGCCAGCAGGGCATCCAGCAACGCCACGGAGGTGTGGCTGTATCCCGCCGGGTTGATGATGATGCCGCGCGCACGCTTGCGGCATTCCTGCACCCAGGAAATCAGCTCCCCTTCAATGTTCGTCTGACGGAAGTCGATTGCCAGATCCAGCTTGTCGGCTGTCTGGATGCAGATCTGCTCCACATCATCCAGCGTGGCGCGGCCATAAATTTCCGGCTGGCGCTGGCCAAGCATATTCAGGTTCGGGCCGTTAAACACAGCGATGAGGGGTCTTTCCATAGTGTTCCGGGCCGTAGCACGATGCCGGACAGCATCCAAGAGAAGAGATGCCCGAGACCTCTTAATCCTGCGTAAAAACGTGCCTTCTGTTTCTGCGGGCGTGTGTCTGTTGGGGCGGAATGGGGGCGCGGGTGCCACGTTTTTGCCATTTGGGCCGGGCATGCAGGGGGAGAGTCAAAAGGTTTCAGCAGGCAGAAAGCGGTTGCTTTTTGTGCTGTGTCCCGGCTTTACTGGCCGGGTGAAACGGAAAACGGAGTAAACAAGCGGATGTCAGCCCTGCGCCGGGCACTTCTGGGAAGTGTGTTTGTTATGGCCTCCATGGCCTCTGGAGCGGCAGCGAAAGCCGCAGCTCAAGGACCACAGGGGACAACCTCATGGGCCGACTCCGTTCAGCGCGCTCTGGCCGCGCGTGAGCAGCAGGACCCCACGTTTGACGCCCCGGGAGCCGGACACTCCGCGCACGCACACCATTTCCAGAAAGGCATGGCAAGCTGGTATGGCGGCCGTTTCCATAACCGCCGCACGTCCTCTGGCGCGGCTTTTAACAAGGCCAGCCTGACCGCAGCCCACCCGACCGCGCCTCTGGGCAGCAAACTGCTCGTGACGTCTGAAGAGACTGGCCGCTCCGTTGTGGTAACGGTGAATGACCGTGGTCCTTACAGCCATAACCGCATTATTGATCTGTCACAGGCCGCTGCCGCACGCATTGGCATGCTCGGCGCTGGCGTGGCCCACGTGAAAATTGAAACCGCCCCGATTGAAGTGGCGTCTGCTCCGCAGGATGGCAGCGAATCCCTCGATTCCGGTGCCCTGCAGATGGATGCGGCGCAGCCGCAGTCCGGTGTGCGTGTTCTGCACCGTTCCCGCGCGAGATCAGCCCGCCACTAAACCCGGCGACGCACCGAAAAGAGAGAAAAAGGCCGGTCAGGATGCTCCTGCACCGGCCTTTTTTGTGCGCCCGTCCCGCAAGGATGCATGCGGGATTATGGGGAAAATCAGAAGGTCAGCGGCTTGCGGCGTTCGCCCCGGGCGTAGATTTCCATCTCGGCATTGAGTTCCGCACCCATCAGCACAACCCATGCGCTGACGAAGAACCACATCATAATGGCAATGACAGCCCCCAGAGGCCCGTAGGTGGCGTTATAACTGGCAATGTGCGCCACGTAATAAGAGAAGCCGAACGCCACGATAACCCATGTAATGGTGGCAAAAAGCGCCCCCGGAATAACCCATCGCCATAGGCCCGGCGTCTTGCGGTCCGGCCCGAAACGATAAAGCGCGGACATGGCCAGAATCTGGAAGGTGAACATAATCACCGGGCCGCTCCACTGGGCCAGAAACTCGATGGAGCCGGGCGGGGTGGGGATGTTCAGCCAGGCTGGCAGATTAAGCAGGAGCGGGAGTGCCACCATCAGCGCCAGTGTGAGGGCCGCACCCAGCACGGCGGACAGTGTCATGGCCAGCGCTGTCAGCTGAAACACAAAGAAGTTACGGTTTTCCTGCGTGTTGTAAGCAATGTTCAGGGCTGCCAGAATCGATTTTGTGGCCGCGGAGGCAGACCACAGCGCCACGCTGAGCGAGATCACGAGGGTGACGGTCAGAGAGCTGTGTGGCTCGGCCACCAGTGTCTGAATCCGGTCATAAATCAGAGCATAGGCTCCCGGTGGCAGTAAATTCCGCAGGACTTCCAGCTGAGGGGTGACTGTCTGCACATCAAACGCCAGCCCGTAGATGGAAATCAGGGAACTGATGGCCGGGAAAAGGGACAGGGTGGTATAAAAAGCGCAGCCTGCGGCCACGAGGGTGGTCGGGCCGGAAATCAGGCTTTTGAACGTCAGCGTAAAAATGGCTTTCCAGTCCCGCCACCGCAGGGCGGAAGGGCGCGAGAAAGTCGGGTTATGGGCTGAGGCGTCTGTGGTCTGCCCCTGTGCGGGGGCCTGATCATGCGGACGCGGAGCGGCTGGATCACAGAGAACCTGCATCGTTTATAAAGCATCCTTTTTGGTGTGCTGTAACGGGCGGTTCCCTTCACGGAAGAGAACGGGGGTTCTGCAATGTTCAGAAGGCTGTGCAGACGTGAAGAAACCGAATGAAGCCCGGTTTTATAGCCCCTCAGGCCTGTTTTCCATGTTTTTTTAAAACTGTCCTTTTTTTGACTTGCGCTTGTGGCGTTCTGGCCTCATATGCACCCCCCTACGCAGCAACGCACGTGCCACTGGCCCTCTGAGGTTACGCAACGACGTCAAGCGTTCTGGCAATCTGGGTTTCCGTTTTTTAGGAGCCCTTCTTTGGTCGCTGGTCCGTTAGACCGTTTCGCAACTCCTCCTCGCGTATTTATCAAAAGCGATGGAGCCTTATATTGGGGGAATGGGTGGGATGAATCCCAAAATCGCCCGTTTTTTCGCTGAGCAAAAGCCAGCAACGCCTTGCCTCGTCGTCGATGTCGATCAGGTTGAGGCGCGTTATCATGCCCTGACAAGCGCTCTGCCGCATGCGCGGGTATATTATGCCGTCAAGGCGAATCCGGCCATGCCGATTCTGAACAGACTGGTAGGGCTTGGGTCCTGCTTTGATGCCGCCTCCTGGGAGGAAGTGTCTCTCTGTCTGGAAGCCGGTGCGGCGCCGGATGCCATTTCCTTTGGCAATACAGTCAAAAAAGTCTCTGCCATCCGGGCCGCTTATGAGGCCGGGGTGCGGATGTTTGTGTTTGACTGCCGGGAAGAGCTGGAAAAGCTGGCGGCGCATGCCCCCGGGTCCCGCGTGTATTGCCGCCTGCTGGTGGATAATGACGGCGCGGAATGGCCGCTGTCCCGCAAGTTCGGCACGACGCTCGACTCCGCACGGGAGCTGATGCTTCTGGCGCGTGAGCTGGGGCTGGACCCGTATGGTCTGTCCTTCCATGTCGGCAGCCAGCAACTGTCTTCTGATGCGTATGAGGTGGCGATTGCCCGTGTGGCCGCCCTGTTTACAGACCTCAGTGCAGCAGGGCTGGACCTGCGTATGGTGAATCTGGGTGGTGGTTTCCCGGTCCGTTATCGTGCGGATGTGCCGGAAATTGACCATTTCGCGCAGGCGATCAGCCACGCCATGACCACCCATTTCGGCAATGCCCTGCCGGAAATGCTGGTGGAGCCGGGCCGCTTTATTGTGGGTGAGGCCGGGGTTGTGCGGTCAGAAGTGGTGCTGGTCAGCCGCCGTGGGCGGGAAAACGGCCCGCGCTGGGTCTATCTGGATATCGGCCGTTTTGGTGGTCTGGCAGAAACGGAAGGTGAAGCCATTCGCTACGCCATTCGCACGGCACGGGATGGCGGCCCCACAGGCCCCGTCGCTATTGCCGGCCCGACCTGTGATGGTGCGGATATCATGTATGAAAAGACAGCCTATGAGCTGCCTCTGGCGCTGGAAGCTGGGGAACAGGTGGATCTGGAAGCGACGGGCGCTTACGTCTCGACCTATTGCTCCACCCGGTTCAATGGCTTTCAGCCACTGACCGAACATTATATCTGATATGTTTTGACAGGGGAGCAGGCCTTTCAGGGCCTGCTCCCCTTGTTTTATGCCTCTTCCGCCCGGATTAGACACAACGGCAGCCCAGCCCTGTGCGGGCCTGCCTTTGCAGATGGACTGATCTGGCTCAACACTCTCCCGAACTTTTATGACGGATCTGGAGAGATTTCATGAAAAAAACAGGACTGATGCTGGCGGCTCTTCTGGCCTCTGCGGCCCCTGCCGGAGCAGGGTTTGCACAGACCACCAGTTCCGCAACACCCGCCCCAGCGGCTTCACCTGCTGTAGCAGATGCTGCCGCGCAGGATTTTGGACGCCTCTCTGTGGATGGCGGCACGGCTTTTGAAGATATCGGTCTGGCGCGTCAGGCTATTTTTGACGGGGATCTGGAAACAGCGGGGCGGCTGATTACAGACGCCAGTACAGCGCTGGAACGCGCCCGCGTAGACAATACAGCCTTCCAGAAAGCGGAAACAGACCTGCAACCCGCCAAAACAAAAGCCGCACAGCCTGCTCACACGGCGTCTGCCAGCAGCACGCCGGTAGCATGGTTGCCGATTGATGGAGAGCTTGTGCTGGACGAGGCAATTGAGCCGTCTCCCGAAAAAAACGCGGCGGTTGCAGCCGCCAATCGCCATCTGCGGGCAGGTAATACGGCACGGGCCGGAGAGGTGCTGAAAGTCTCCGGCATTGATGCGGATTATATTATCGCTGCGGTTCCACTTGAGCAGACCCGCAAAGATGTGTCCCGCGCTGCAAAGGTCCTTAAAGGGAACCCTTATAAGGCCAGTGAAGCCCTGCGGGATGCGCAGAACGCGGTGCGCTATGCGTCAGTCAATGTGCAGGCTGTGCCGCAGCAGGCCCCGGCCACATCTCAGGCAAAATAAGCCATAGCTCACCATTGAGAGCCTGTGGCTGGCCCCCGGTTGCTTTGTGGCAGCCGGGGGCTTTTTTATTTACTGTTTCAGGAACGGGGCGGCTGCTTTTGGGGTGCCGTCCTCAATTGGTAGTGCGGGATTACGGGACCATTCGTTCCATGACCCCATATAAATCCGCAGTTTTTTGAAACCGGCCTGAGAAAGGGCAACATAGGTATTGGCGGCACGTGCGCCTTTGAAGCAATAAATGATGATATCATCATCAGGTTTCAGGCCACGGGATGCGGCAAGGGTAAGCGTTTCTTCAGGAGAGCGAAAAGACGCCTGCCCGTCAGAGACTTTCATGAACTCATACCATTCGATCCACACGGCTCCGGGAATACGGCCTTTCCGTGGGGCAAAATCCACGCCGTACGGGGATGAGCTTTCTGCCAGCCATTCCACTTTGTCACGATTATCCAGCAGGCGGACGGTGGGGTCTGTCAGCGCATGCAGCACATCCTGATAGGTTGCCATCAGGCTATTCTGAAGAGCGGCCGGAAAAATCGAGCGCTCTGGTCGGGTATTTTCCGTTGTCAGGTCGCCGCCAGCCTGTTTCCATGCCATCAGGCCACCATCAAGAATACCAACATTGGGGTAGCCCAGGTAACGCAAAATCCAGTAGCCACGGCATGATCCGCCGTACCGCGTATGTAGCGCATCCTCGTAAATAATCGCGGTTTTCTTGCCATCGAGACCATATTCAGAGAACAGGGCTACAAATTTTTCCTGAAGGGTTTTCAGCCCGTCTTCTGTTGTTTCTGCAAGATAGGTAAAGATATCCGGCATATTCACAGCGCCGGGCAGATGGCCTGCCTCAAAATCCTTGCTGTCTCGCACGTCAATAAACACAACATTGCCTGTGGAGATAAGCTCCTGAACCTGTTTGGGGGAAAAAAGAACAGTACCGGACATTCATGGTCTCCACATCTGGTTGAATGTCTGGGCTTTTATCAGTCTCCATGGGGTCCCTGTAGAGGGCCTGTATGCGGTGCCGTTATGAGGCAGGCAGGATGCTCTCAGGCGTCCTGAAAATTCTGCGTTCGTCCATAGTGTGTTTGAGGAATTAACAATATTTTTTCAGGATACGAAGTGGCTTTTAATGTGAAATTTTTGTTTATTGTTCTGTGTGCTGGGATGTTTCTGATTTTCGCGGTATAATTTTCTGCAAACATTCTGAAGGAACTCAGTCATGCAGTATCGTGAGCTTGGCCGTACCGGCATTCTGGTCAGTGAACTCTGTCTGGGCACCATGACATTTGGGCAGCAGAATACAGAAGCAGAAGGGCATGCCCAGCTTGATCTGGCTCTGGAGCATGGCGTCAATTTTATTGATACCGCCGAGCTTTATTCCATTCCGCCGCGCGCCGAGACATATGGCGCGACGGAAACAATTATCGGGAGCTGGCTGAAGGCGCGTGGGGCGCGCGATAAAATTGTTCTGGCCAGCAAGGTGGTTGGCCGGAGTCAGTCCCCGTGGTTCAGGCCTGACGGAGAGGAAGTGCGCCTGACGCCGCGCCAGATCCGTTACGCGCTGGAGCGCTCTTTGAAACGGCTGGGGACGGATTATCTGGATTTGTACCAACTGCACTGGCCGGATCGCAAAATCGGTTTGTTTGGCGAGGGTGGAACAACTTTCACAACGGTTTCAGACGCGGATGAAGTGCCGCTGGACGAAACGCTGGGCGTACTGGGGGATCTGGTGGCGGAAGGGAAAATCCGTCATGTTGGTCTTTCAAACGAAACCGCATGGGGTGTTGCAAAATCCCTTGCCTGCGCAAAAGAGGGCGCACCGCGTGTTGCCTCGATTCAGAATGCTTATAATCTGATCAACAGAACATTTGAAATTGGACTGGCGGAAATGGCATTGCGGGAGAAAGTCAGCCTGCTGGCCTATTCTCCGCTAGCGCAGGGTTATCTCACGGGAAAATATCTGAACGGCGCGCGACCTGCCGGTGCACGGACGACGTTGTTCAACCGTGGCCAGCGTTATGAAAAACCGGGTGTGGATGTGGCCGTGGAAGCCTATCTGACCCTTGCGCGAGAAGAAGGGATCGACCCGGTGCAGTTTGCACTGGCGTTTGTGACGTCGCGCCCGTTTGTGACGTCCAATATCATCGGGGCGACCAGCGTGGAGCAACTGATGACGGCGCTAACATCCGTCACGGTCCAGATCACGCCGGAGCTGGAGGCTAAAATCAACGCGATTCATCAGGTCCATTCCAACCCGGCTCCGTAAAATAACAGGGCAAAAAGTGCTGGAGCGTGTCGGCGGATAAAGTCCTGACTGAACGCCGCGCAAAGCCACACCCGCCAGATATCTGGCGCGGTATGGCCTTGCTAAGGCGTCTTGAGAGAGCGGCGTTATTCCACCGCCGCCCGCAGGCCTGCCCCGGCGGCCAGTGGGCAGAGGGGAATGGCGGCGGCCAGGAACGCGCCCAGCAGTTCAAGATCCGGAGCCCAGGGCAGGCCGGTGCGGGCGGCGTCAATCGCTGCGGCCCCAAAAATCAGGGCTGGCGTGATAAGTGGCAGCACCAGCAGGGGCAGAAGAACACCGCCGCGTCTGGCCCCCAGCACAATTGAGGCCCCCATGCCCCCTATAAGAGAGAGGACCATCGACCCCAGCAGCAGACCCGCCAGTAAAATAGGCAGCGTGGCGGTGGGCAGGCCAAGCATAATAGCCAGCGGCACGGCGGCCAGCAGCAAGGGTACACCGGTGGTCAGCCAGTGTGCGGTAATTTTGGCGAGCGCGACCAGAGAGGGTGGCAGACCCAGCAGCAGAAGCTGATCAAGTGATCCGTCTTCCAGTTCAGCGCCAAACAGGCGGTCCAGCGGTAGCAGGGCGGCCAGCAGGGCGCAGACCCAGATAATGCCGGGCGCCATGTGGCGCAGCAGTTCGGGCGAGGGGCCAAGAGCAAGCGGAAACAGTGTACCTGTTAAAATAAAGAAGAGAACCGCGCCCAGCGTGTCCGCGCCGTGGCGCAGGGCCAGCCGCAGGTCCCGGAGGACAACGGCACAAAAGAGCTCCATCATGCTGCGTCTCCCGCCAGACTGGTCTCTTCCGCACCCCACCAGCCCCGGCTCTGGTCTGGCATGCCGGGCAGGGCCAGATGGCTGACTTCTCCTAAGGGCAGAGGGACATGGGTTGTCGCCACAACAAGGCCGCCCTGCGCGCGGTGGGCGGCAATGGCGTCCCCCAGCAGGTCTACGGCGGCGGCGTCCAGCCCGAGGCTCGGTTCATCCAGCAGCCAGAGCGGGGCCTGCGCCAGTAGCACACGGGCCAGCGCCGTGCGGCGCTTCTGCCCGGCGGACAGCAGGCGGGCGGGCAAGGTGGACAGGTGCAGAAGGTCAACGGCTTTCAGCGCCGCGTCCATCTCTCCACCGCCAGCGCGGGCAAACAGCGCCAGATTTTCCTGCACGGTCAGGCTGGGCTTGAGGGCATCCTGATGCCCCAGATACGCCACGCGGGCTGCATGCGCCGTCCGGTCCTGCGTGACAGGCGCGCCATCCCACAGCAGAGCGCCGCCATCCGGGCGCCGCAAACCCGCGAGAACACGCAGCAGAGTGGACTTGCCTGCGCCGTTAGGGCCGGTCAGCAACAGCGCGCCGCCAGGGTCCAGCGTTAAGCTGACATCATCCAGCACCAGACGATCCCCCCGGAAAACTGACAGAGACTCAGCAACCAGCCTGGGAAAGGACTCGGAAAAAAGCTCGGAGATGGGACTTCTCCTTATTGTTACCAGTTAAACACCGCCAAAGCCGGGGTGTTCGCGTTTTCGTGGTCGCCTGCCCGCTTGTGCAGCGCCAGACTGCCGGTATGTTCTACCGTCATCGGGATATCAAGCCGGCCGCCCGGAAGACCGGGTGAGTGCAAAACGCCGCACATGGCGGCGTGCCGGCTCCGGAACGTATCACCAGCCATGGGCTGTGATCGGGGAGAAGGGTTACTATGAAGACGGTTGGGCACGATTCACTCAAGACAGGTCGCACGCTCTCGGTTGATGGCAAGACCTACCATTATTTTTCCATTCCCGAAGCGGCAAAGACCATTGGCGATATCAGCCGTCTGCCTGTTTCGCTGAAAGTGCTGCTGGAAAATGTGCTGCGCTTTGAAGATGGTCATTCCTACAACGTGGATGACGCCAAGGCGATTGCAGGCTGGCTGCCGCAGGGAAGCAGCACCAAGGAAGTGCCGTTCAAGCCTTCCCGCATTCTCATGCAGGACTTTACCGGCGTGCCGGCTGTGGTCGATCTGGCCGCCATGCGCGACGGGATTGTGAAGCTGAACGGCAACCCGCAGAAGGTGAACCCGCTGGTGCCGGTCGATCTGGTGATTGACCATTCCGTGATGGTGGACGTCTACGGCTCACAGGATGCGCTGCAGAAAAACATCACGCTGGAATTCGAGCGCAATGGTGAGCGTTATGCGTTCCTGCGCTGGGGGCAGGAAGCGTTTGAAAACTTCTCGGTTGTCCCGCCGGATACGGGGATCTGCCATCAGGTGAACCTCGAATATATCGCGCAGGTTGCCTGGACCGCCAATGTGGATGGCAAAGACTACGTTTATCCGGACTCCCTGTATGGCACGGACAGCCACACGACCATGATCAACGGTCTGGGCGTTCTGGGCTGGGGTGTTGGCGGGATTGAGGCTGAAGCCGCCATGCTGGGCCAGCCGATTGCCATGCTGGTGCCGGACGTGATCGGCTTCCGTCTGACGGGGAAGCTGCCGGAAGGCGCGACTGCAACCGATCTGGTGCTGACGGTTACGCAGATGCTCCGTAAAAAGGGCGTTGTGGGCAAGTTTGTTGAGTTCTTTGGCCCGGCTCTGGACCACCTGCCGGTGGCTGACCGCGCAACCATCGCCAACATGGCTCCGGAATATGGCGCAACCTGCGGCTTCTTCCCGGTTGATACACTCACACTGGACTTCCTGCGTGAAACCGGCCGTGACGAACACCGCATCAAACTGACGGAAGAATACCTGCGCGCGCAGGATATGTTCCGTACATCCGACACGCCGGAACCCGTCTTTACGGATGTTCTGGAACTGGATCTGTCCACGGTTGTGCCGTCCATCTCCGGCCCCAAACGCCCGCAGGACCGCGTGGTGCTGAAGGAAGCCAAAACCGCGTTTGAAAAAGAACTGACCTCTTCACTGGGTGTTCCGGCAAACGACGCAAACAAGAAAGTGCCGGTCGCCGGGACCAATTATGAAATTGGTCAGGGTGATATCGTCATTGCCGCCATCACCTCCTGCACCAACACGTCCAACCCGGCCGTGCTGATTGCCGCAGGGCTTGTGGCCCGCAAGGCCCGCGCACTGGGCCTGACGCCGAAACCGTGGGTGAAGACCTCTCTGGCGCCCGGCTCTCAGGTGGTGACGGATTATCTGGACCGCTCCAAGCTGTCTGAAGATCTGGATGCCATGGGCTTCAACACCGTGGGCTACGGCTGCACCACCTGTATCGGGAACTCTGGCCCGCTGCCGTCCCATATTGTGGACGCCATTGAGAACAACGACCTTGTGGCCGTTTCTGTTCTGTCTGGTAACCGTAACTTTGAAGGCCGTATTTCTCCCAACGTGCGCGCCAACTATCTGGCCAGCCCGCCGCTGGTGGTTGCCTATTCTCTGCTGGGCACCATGCGGAAAGATATCACGACCGAGCCGCTGGGCACGTCCAAGGATGGCAAGCCGGTTTATCTGAAAGATATCTGGCCTTCCAACAAGGAAATCGCGGATCTGATCGGGTCTTCCATCAACCGTGAAGAGTTCATCAACCGCTACAAGAACGTGTCTAAAGGCACGAAGGAGTGGCAGGACCTGAAGGTGGCCACAGGGTCTGAAACCTACAAGTGGGACCCGAACTCCACCTACGTGCAGGACCCCCCGTACTTCAAGGATATCACGCCGGAACCGGCAGCACGTGGCGGCATTGAAAACGCCCGTATCCTTGCTGTTCTGGGTGATAACATCACGACCGATCACATCTCACCCGCCGGTGCCATCAAGAAGGATTCTCCGGCAGGCCGTTATCTGATCGAGCATGGTGTGGAACCGCGGGACTTCAACTCCTACGGCTCACGCCGCGGGAATGACCGTGTGATGGTGCGTGGCACCTTCGCCAACATCCGTATCAAGAATGAGATGCTTCCCGGTACCGAAGGGGGGCTGTCCAAGCACTTCCCGGATGGCAAGGAAGGCTCCATTTACGATGTCGCGATGGAATACAAGAAAGAGGGCACCCCTCTGGTTGTGTTCGGCGGTAAGGAATACGGCATGGGGTCCTCCCGTGACTGGGCCGCGAAAGGCACCTTGTTGCTGGGCATCAAGGCCGTGATCGCGGAGAGCTTTGAACGTATCCACCGTTCCAACCTTGTGGGCATGGGCGTCCTGCCTCTGCTGTTCAAGGAAGGCACAACCCGCCAGACCCTTAAGCTGAAGGGTGATGAAATCATCACCATCAAAGGTCTGGAAAAAATCACCCCGCGGATGGATGTGACCATGACCATCACACGGGCTGACGGGTCTACGCAGGATGTGCCGCTTCTGTGCCGCGTCGATACACTGGACGAAGTTGAGTATTACCGGCATGGTGGCATTCTCCAGTATGTGTTGCGTGGGATGACCAAAGCTGCCTGACGATTTTCTTGTTCCACCGGAACATCAGAACGCCGGCCCGGATAACTCCGGGCCGGCTTTTTGCCTTGAAAATGAACCTGTTGTGCTGGATGCACAGGATATTCACAAAAGCTTTGGGGACGGTGCTATTCTGGGGGGCGTATCCCTTCAGGTGCGCAAGGGGGAACTTGTCTCCATCATCGGCCCTTCAGGGTGTGGGAAATCAACATTTCTGCGCTGTCTGAATTTTCTGGAAATTCCGGACCGTGGCACCATTAACGCCATGGGTGTGACCATTGCCCGGGATGGCGGACCCTGGCGCCGTGCGGATGAGCACGTTGCGCACCGGCTCCGCACCCATGTCGGGATGGTTTTTCAAAACTTTAATCTTTTTCCGCATCTGAGCGTGCTTGATAACGTTCTGCTTGCCCCGCGTGTTGTGAAGGGCGAGACGGGACCGGCTGAGCGGGATGAGGCGATGGCGTTGCTGGAAAAGGTCGGGCTGGGCCGTGTGGCGCAGCGTTACCCTGTTTCTCTTTCTGGCGGGCAGCAGCAGCGCGCCGCCATTGCGCGGGCGCTGGCCATGCGGCCCGAGATCATGCTGTATGACGAACCGACTTCGGCTCTGGACCCCATTGTGGCGGAGGAAGTGCTGGGCGTGATGCGCACGCTGGATGATGAAGGCATGACGCAGATTATTGTCACGCATGATATGCGGTTTGCGCAGGTGGCCTCAGATACAATCGTTTACATGGATGGCGGCCACATTATTGAATCCGGGCCGCCGGAAATCCTGTGTGTGAATCCGGCAGATGACCGGACCCGGCGTTTTTTGAGGACTGTTTTGTGAAGCACGGCATGTGGCGCCAACTGGCCCGGTTTTTAACCGTTCCGCATTGGCTGATCTGCGCAATGCTTATGGTGCTGCTGGCCGGAGGGGGCTTTCCTCACGCAGCTTACGCGGAACAGCCTTTGCGCTGGGGTGCCGATGCCTCGGCGGATGTGCCCTACACCTTTCATGACCCCAATAATCAGGCCCGGCTGACCGGGTTTGAATATGACCTGATGCAGTCTCTGGGCGAGCATATCAGCAAGCCTGTGCAGTTTGTCCAGAATGACTGGGACGGACTGATTCCCGGGCTGCAGCGTGGCCTGTATGAAATGGTGATCTGCGGGATTGAGATCACGCCCGAACATGCGGAAGGGATTGATTTCAGTATTCCGTATTACGTCACGTCCGAGCGGATTGTTGTGCGGCGCAGCGGCCCGACGCTCTCCAGTCTGGAGGCGCTGAACGGGCATGTTGTTGGCACCATGAAGGCCACGCAGGCGGAGCGTATTCTGGCGAACCATCCGCAGGTGCAGGTTCGCACCTATGATGAAGAAACCAATGTTTTTATGGATCTGGTCAATGGCCGCACGGATGCCGTGCTGATTGACGGACCCATCGCCCAGTATTACGGCGCGACCAACCCGGACCTGCAACTGGTGGGGGAGCCAGTCGGCACGGTGTCTTACGGCATTGCGTTTGCCAAAGGGCAGAATGCGGCCCTGCGGGAGCAGGTCAATACGGCGCTGCAAGCCATGAAGAAAGATGGCAGCCTGCACCGGATTCTGGCGCGCTGGAACCTGTGGACGCCGCAGGCCGCGGCATGGGCTGACGATGCGTCTACCCCGGCGATCGAGCCTGTGAGCTGGAATGACTACGTCGCCGCTCTGCATGGGTCCTCCGGCTGGCGCGCCAAAGTGGCGCGGTATGCAAGCTTTTTGCCGTTGCTGGCCAAAGGCGCGGTGCTGACGCTGCTGGTTTCACTCTGCGCCATGGTGCTTGCTGTGGGGCTTGGGCTGACGCTGGCCCTGCTGCGGCTGTATGGTCCGGCTCCGCTGGCAGCACTGTCCTCCTTCTATGTGGAGGTTGTGCGCGGCACCCCGCTGCTGATCCAGATTTTGCTGATTTTCTACGGTCTGCCGCAATGCGGCCTGAACCTGACGCCGTTTGTGGCCGGGGTGCTGGCGCTCGGGCTGAACTATGCCGCCTATGAAGCCGAGAATTACCGGGCCGGATTGCAGTCCGTCGCACGGGGGCAGATGGAAGCGGCTCTGGCACTGAACATGACGCATGTGCAGGCCCTGCGCTACGTGGTGGTGCCGCAGGCGTTCCGGCTCGTCATGCCCGTCATGACCAATGACTTCATTTCTTTGCTGAAAGACTCCTCTCTGGTCAGTGTCATTACTCTGACGGAGCTTACCCAGACTTACATCCGGCTCTCCTCAACCTATTTTGATTATTTTGGTACGGGGCTTATGGTCGGCGGAGCGTATCTTCTGCTTGGTCTGCCGTTTGTCCGGCTGGCTCGCATGGCGGAAAAAAAGCTCTCGCAGCCGCATATCAGGCGGCGTTAAAGCCGCCTGCCAATGCGCTTACGGCATGGCGGGGCAGAGAACACACCGTATTGTCTCCTAAAGGAGATTAAGTCACAAATAAGACAAATAGCCTGATAGGTTTGGGTTATCACTTGTTTCTGTCTGCGGGTGTGGGACGCGGTGTAATAAACCGGGCTGTCCGGGTCTGACATATTCCAAGGGCGGCGGCGGGTCATGGCGGAATCTCTGCAAAAAAGTCCGGGATTGAATGGATCTTCTTTCAGCACTGCACAGCTTTGTCCGCGTGGCGGCCACAGGCTCCTTTTCTGCTGTCTCGAGAGAGACGGGAGTTAGTCAACCAACCATCTCCCGCCATATTGCGTTGCTGGAAGCGCATTACGGGACAACGCTGTTTGCGCGCACAACCCGCAGCCTGATGATGACGGAAGACGGGCGCAGCCTGCTCCCGCATGCGTATGAAGTGCTGGAAATTCTCGAAACCGCGGAAACTGTTCTGGGCCGCCGCCGGGCTTCGGTCTCCGGGCTGGTCAGACTGGGGATGACAACCGCATTCGGACTCTATTTCACCAGCCGTCTGGGGGAATTGCTGGACCGCCATCCGGACCTGTCTGTTGAAGTTGTTATTCGGGACGGGTTTGGGGATCTGGTTGAAGAAGGGCTGGATCTGGCCGTGCGGGTTGGTGAGATTGCCGAAGGCTCCCTGATTGCCCGCAAGCTTGGCGTCGTCCGCAAATGGCTTGTGGCATCCCCGGCCTGTCTGGCGCGCTGTGGCACGCCCCAGCACCCCAGAGAGCTTCCGGAATATCCGGCTATTGTCTACAATTATGGCGGCGGCCGACATGACTGGAACCTGTTCCGGGACGAAGAGGAAAGCGTGATCGCGCCTTCAGCCGTGTTCCGCGCCAATAGTAGTGAGGCTGTGTTGTCGGCTGTTTCAGCCGATATTGGTATTGGTCTGCTGCCGGAATTTCAGGTGCGGCAGGATGTGGAGTCCGGCAAGCTGGTCAGGCTTTTTCCGGACTGGAAAATTCCCAACCTGCCGTTCTACGCCGTGCATACCGGTCCGCGCACTCTGCCGCTGCGTACCCGTACCGTGCTGGATTTTCTGGTGGAAGTTTCATCAGAAGTTCTGCGGGACGATCTGCCCGCCTGACGAAAATCAACACCATGCCGAAGGGCTGCCAGAGCATCCCCGGCATGGTGTTGCATTTAGCTGTGAAAGCCGGGGTCCGTTGCGACCGCCTGAGGCAGTGGGGCGCTGCTATCCACTTCCCCTTTATAGCTCTTGCGCAGATAAGGCAGCCAGCCTTTCAGCCAGGTGTCTGTGCGGCCGACAAAGTCAGCCACCACGGGGGCATCCGCCATGCCGCCATGCGACCAGTTTTCGGGTGACCCCGGCACAACCGCCTTCGGGCCGGGGAGGGCCGGGCTGATCAGCGTGTGAATGGTCGCAAAGTCCACGCCTTTGCCAGACTTGCTTTTTTCAATCCGCGTCCATGCAGCATCCACCAGAACGGGTGGAAGCTGAAAGCCCATCATGCCAAGCCGTTGCAGCGCGGGCGGGATAAAGAGCGGGCTGCTCAGCATGCCCTGAAGTGCCTGATTGGATGTGATGAACAGGTTGTTCACCACCTTGATGGGGGATGTCATCCAGCATTCTGTGCGGTTTCCATCCTGCGGCAGATCCCCCACGGTAAAATTGAACGTGCTGTGGCACTGGGCCTCAAGCTGTTCCGTCGCGGATGCCGGGAGGGACTGCGTCGTGGCCTGCGCAATAATAAAGCCCGTTACGGCCCCCTGTTCAGAGCGGACAAAAATGGATGTCAGAACTTCTCCGTGCTCCACATCATCCTGATAATTCAGGACAGGGTGCCACTTGCCCGCAGGCAGCGGGAGCTGCCGCCCGGCAAAGGGAATCACGCCCTCAAACTGCGCATCCATTGGCGGCTGGGAGACCATCCGCCGCCCTTCATCACCCCCATCCGGCTGTGCGTCTGTGCCGGGGGCAGACCGGCCCATCATGTGGCCTACCTTGGAGGTCAGCGTACCGTAATACGGCAACCGGTTGACCAGCCAGGGGGCAGGGAACAGCACGGAAAACACCCCGCACACACCGGTGGTAATCAGGGCCGTGCGCCACAGGGGCGCGCGTTGCCAGAGGCGGGTAAAAGCGGACATGCCGGGGTGCTCAGTTCAGAGTAAAATCAAAAGCAGATGTAAGGCTCGTCAGGAAGAGCAGCCTCACGGTGTCAGGCGGGCATGAATGGCATCCCCGTTATCGGGCGTACCATCCGCGATTTTGGCGGTAATCGTGCCATCGTCGTCCCGCACGATGCGCACCATCTCGGCACCCTGCTGGCGGGCAATAATCAGCGATTCGCTGATCATATCCTCAATGGAGCGGACCAGATCACGCGCGGAGGCGGAATCCCCCATGCGGCTCTGGCGGCGCATCACGTCCATCAGCAGGCCTGCGTCAATGCCGCCGGTTTCCACTTTCAGGCCGTAGCTTTCAATCATACCTTCAATTTCCAGCGCGGAAACACGGGCAATATCCAGCCCTTTCAGCGCACGGAACACAAAGATGCGATCCAGACGGTTGAGCACTTCGGGCGCAAAGCCAGCCTGACGCAGCGCCTCGACCGACTCGGCGCGCATGCGATCCGGGTCATTATGCAGGCGGTCGGCAATTTCCGTCAGCGCATCGGTGGCGATGTTGGAGGTCAGCACAAAGATGCTGCGTACGGTGGAAATCTGCTGCCCGGTGGAGGCTTCCGTCACATGCCCGTCATTCCAGGCGGTCAGGAATTTTTTGAAAACATCCGGGTGGGCTTTTTCAATTTCATCCAGCAGCACAACGGCATCCGGCTTTTCCTTCAGGCCGCCGGTCAGTTTGCCGTAAGTGTCAGACCCCACATAGCCTTTAGGCGAGCCAAAAAGCTGTGTTGCGGCGTGCGGGCTGCTCATCTGCGTCATATCAAAATGCAGCAGAGGGCGCTCAAGCTGGCGGGCAAGCTGTTTGGCCAGATAGGTTTTGCCGGTGCCGGGCGGCCCGGCCAGCAGGAAGATCCCGACCGGCTTGCCACGGACCTGCAGGGCGAGGCGGCGGCGGAGCTGGGTTGCGATATCCTCGCAGACCTGATCCTGCCCGATAACGCGGGCGCGCAGGTTGGCGGCCAGTTCCTCAGCGTCAATTGTTGTTTCCCGCTGCTCACGCGCCAGCATTTCTTCCAGTGCGTTGCGGTTGGTCAGTCTGGCGAGAACATCCATCATCCACCCCCGTCGGCGTAACAGGCCCTTGCGTGCGAGCCGTTCTGCGCGTGTTTCAAATAAGAGCCCCCCGATTGTCAGGAGCCCGCCTACCGCAGCCAGCACGGGCCAGGCCGGCGCACACCATTCCATGAAGTGGGTGAGGGAGGCCAGAGAGAGGTGCAGGCTGATCGCCATCTGGACACTGGCAAGCACCAGAAAGATGACCATCATCAGCGGCATAAGCCGGTTAAGAGCCGGAAGAAGAGCTTTCATTGCGCGATCACCGTCAGGCCAAGTGTGTCACCCTGATGCATGATGGGCAGCGCCTGCGGGCCAAACATGGTCACCACACCACTTCCGATCCCGATAGCACCGGGGTCAGACGATGGAATGATATCAACATTCCCGCTGACTGTAATGGGAAGAATCAGAACAGTCGGTTTAGGCTGAAGCAGGACTGTCTGGTGCATAGTGCCACACGCCACCGTAACCGTGCCGCCAGCTCCCGTTGCATCAAAAATCGGCATGGCCACCAGCCGCAGTTCCCGCCGCTTCACGCCGGCCAGAATGTCGGCCTTTTCCTTTTCAGAAAAGCTGGTCATGGCCAGAGCTTCCGCCGCCTTGTCCGGGGCAATCAGGGAAAACTGCACACCGGGGCGCGGCTGAGCCGTGCTGCCGTTCTGCTCGGCACTGCCTCCGGCGAGAGGCGCTGTGGGGCTGCCGGTGTTTGAGCCGGCGTAATGAAAGCCAGCTCCGGCCACCAGAGCGCAGGTTGCCAGTGCGACCATGATGAGGCGCAAATGAGAGGGTTTTTCCTCTTTTTCTGGCTGTGCCTTGTATGCGGGATCAGGCGAATACGTCATAAAACAATCAGACATATCCGGGCGGGAAAGCGCAAGGCCTGAGACTGCAGCAAAGGCCTGAAAAAAGAATATGTCTGATTAATTTCTTTTTCACGAATTCAGCCGGGCGGGGCAGGCGACTCTCTTTCCGCTCTTGCAGCGTGGCGGTGTATCCCCTACATGGAGGATCATCCTTTCATTGAATTCAGAATTTTGGGGGGTGGCCTTGACGGGCCGCCTTTTTTGCATTGGACGCTGATCTGCCTGCTCATTCCGGTCTTGAAGCCCGGCTTGTCGCCCTTGTGGCGCCAACGCTGGAAGACATGGGATATGAAATTGTCCGCATTGCGGTGCTGGGGCGTGAAAGCCCGACCGTGCAGATCATGGCAGACCGCGCGGATGGTTCGCTGATCAGCGTGGAAGATTGCGAACGTATCAGCCATGCGGTCGGCGCCGTGCTGGATGTGGAAGACCCTATTCCGGGGGCGTGGACTCTGGAAGTTTCCTCCGCGGGAATCGACAGACCACTGACCCGCGCCAAGGACTGGAACCGCTTTGCCGGGCATCAGGCCAAGGCCGAAGTGCTGGTGCCAATTGACGGCCGCCGCCGGTTTTCCGGTGTTGTGCTTGGGGCGGAAGATGGTATTGCCCGGCTGCGGCTGGATGATGGGACCGAGGCCGCCCTGCCGCTGGAAGAAATCCGGCGGGCAAGACTGGTCCTGACAGATGCCCTGATCGAGGCGAGCGCGCAGATGGCGCGCCCGGCCGAAACGGGTGAAGAAGAAAAGAGCAAGGTCGGGGAAGAAGATCCGGCCGGGCGCAAGTTACACTGATCAAGCCGCCTGCTTTGGAGAGCTGAGAGTATGGATACCTCTGTTTCCCGTCCTGAACTGCTGCTGGTTGCAGATGCTGTCTCGCGCGAGAAAGGAATCGAGCGCGAGGAAGTTCTGGAGGCCATGGAGCAGGCCATCCAGAAGGCCGGTCGTGCAAAATACGGGCACGAAAAAGATATTCGCGCGACGATTGACCGCCGGACCGGGGAAGTCCGCCTTTCCCGCTGGACTGAAGTGGTTGAGACGGTAGAGAACGAAGAAACCCAGATCCCGCTGGCGATTGCCAGCAAGTTCCAGCCCGAAATCAAGGCTGGCGAGTATCTGGTTGATCCGCTGCCGCCGATTGATTTTGGCCGTATTGCCGCCCAGACTGCCAAGCAGGTGATTGTCCAGCGCGTGCGTGAATATGAACGCAAGCGCCAGTACAATGAGTTCAAGGATCGCGTGGGCGAGATTGTGAACGGCACTGTCAAGCGGACCGAGTATGGCAACCTGATGGTTGAAATCGGCTCTGCGGAAGCGCTGCTGCGCCGTGATGAACTGATCCCGCGTGAAACATTCCGCAACTCGGACCGCGTCCGCGCCTATATCTATGATGTGCGTGACGAACCGCGTGGCCCGCAGATTTTCCTCTCCCGCACGCATCCGGCCTTTCTGGCCAAGCTGTTTGCGCAGGAAGTGCCGGAAATCTACGATGGTATCATCGAGATCAAGGCTGTGGCGCGTGACCCCGGTTCCCGCGCAAAAATGGCCGTTATCTCCCGTGATGCGTCTATCGACCCGGTCGGGGCCTGCGTTGGTATGCGTGGCTCCCGCGTGCAGGCCGTTGTGGCGGAATTGCAGGGTGAGAAAATCGATATCATCCCCTGGAGCCCGCAGGCTGCCACCTTTGTGGTGAATGCCCTTGCTCCGGCTGAAGTCAGCAAGGTGGTGATGGATGAAGAAGCCGGCCGCGTTGAAGTGGTTGTGCCGGATGAACAGCTTTCGCTGGCCATCGGTCGCCGTGGCCAGAACGTGCGTCTGGCCAGCCAGCTTACGCGCTGGGATATTGATATTCTGACGGAAGCGGAAGAATCCGAACGCCGTCAGGAAGAATTCCGCCGCCGGACCAATCTGTTTGTGGAAGCGCTGGACGTTGATGACGTCATTGCAGGGCTGCTGGTCACAGAAGGATTCCACACGGTTGAAGAACTGGCCTATGCTGACCCGGACGAGCTGATTGGTATTGAAGGCTTTGACGAGTCGGTGGTGGGTGAGCTGGTTCAGCGCGCCGAAGCCTATCTGGTGCGTCAGGAAGAAAACCTTGATGCCAAGCGCCGTGAGCTTGGTGTGACGGACGATATCGCCAATCTCGGGGTCTTCACGAACCAGATGCTTGTGACGTTGGGTGAAAAGGGTGTAAAAACCCTCGACGACCTCGCTGACCTGGCTGGTGACGAGCTTGTCGAGATTCTCGGATCCGATGCCATTGAGGAAGATGCTGCCAATGAAATCATCATGGCGGCGCGTGCTCACTGGTTTGATGGAGAAGAGGGTAAGCCTTCCGATCAGGAAGAAGGCTGAGCAGGGACTTCGGGCCTGACGAACAATGAGTGGTGATTTGCCCGAAGCGTATGATGATGAGAAAGGTCCCCTGCGGCGTTGCGCGGTAACGCGGGAGCAGGGGCAGCCCTCCCTGATGATACGGTTTGTGGTGTCACCCTCTGGTGTTGTTGTCCCGGATCTGGACGCCCGTCTTCCCGGACGGGGAATATGGTTGAGCGCCCGGCGGGATGTGATAGAACAGGCCCGCAAACGCGGCGTGTTCGCACGCGCCGCGCGGTGCCAGGTTACAGTACCGGAAGATCTGTCCGCTCAGGTGGAGGCGGGTCTGCTCCGGCGTATGGTGGAACTTCTTGGGCTGGCGCGGCGTGCCGGGCAGTCCATAAGCGGTTTTATGAAGGTGCGGGAATGGGTTGCGCAGCGTCGTGCTGCCGTGATCGTTCACGCATCGGATGGAAGCGGAGATGAACTTGGGCGGCTCATGTCGGGCGCCAGGGACCTCCCCGTGGTTGAGGCGCTCTCAACGGAAGACCTTGCAAAGGTTTTCGGGCGGGAGCGAGTTGTGAATGCGGCGCTGGCGGCCGGGGTTCTGGCCTCGCGTCTGTGTTGTGAGAATAAGCGTTTTTCGGGGGTTGCCGATGGCGGCTCCCGGGTTCGTCGGACCTTTCCGGCGGATGGGTGTGAACAGGCGGGTCAATGAGCGAAGGCAAGGATCAGGATCAGGGCAAGGGGCGTCTGTCCCTTCGACCGGCAGGGCGTTCGGACGTCGGACGGACGGTTGATGCCGGGTCCGTGCGGCAGAGTTTCAGCCATGGGCGTTCGAAGGTTGTACAGGTTGAGGTGCGCAAAAAGCGTGGCCCCGGTACTCCTGGTGGCGCTGGTGGGCGAGGTGCCGGCGGGCGGGCCGGGGGTGGTCGCACCCTGACGGCTGCTGAACTGGCCATGCGCCAGCGTGTGCTGGTGGAGCAGGCAAAAGAAGCTGCTGAGGCTGAACGGCGTGAGGCCGAACGGCGCGAACAGGAAAAGATTCAGATCCTGTCTGCGGCTGAAGAAGCACGTCGTCGGGAAGAAGACGAAAAGCGTGCTGCGGAAGAGCAGGCCGCTGCTCAGGTTGAGGCGGAAGAAGCCGAACGTAAGGCCCGTATTGACGCCATCAAGCCGATCGAGCCGAAAGGCCCAGTTGTGTCGGCTGTGCCGATTCCGGGTGAAGTGACGCTTGCACCGCCCGTTAATCGCCTGAAGCCTCTGGCTGAACGTGCAATCATGCCGGCCCGTCCGCTCAAACCCGCAACACCCCGCCCGCAGCCTGCTGCGAGCACGGGTGCGGAAGCTCCGGCGGCTCAGACCCTGCGTCTGCGTGGCCGTGGCGCGGAAGGCGATGATGAACCGCGTCGTGCGCCCGCACGCCGTCCGGGTGGCGGCGGTGCACCGCCGAGCCGCAAGAGCGCCGGGCCGCGTAAAAATGATTCCGGGCGCCGTGCAGGCCGTATTGACGTGCAGGCCGCGATCGAAGGGGATGATGACAAGACGCGTTCACTCGCATCTGTGCGTCGCCAGCGTGAGCGTGAACGCCGTCAGGCTGAGCTTGAACGCCTGCGTGCCGATCAGGTCCGCGTGGTGCGTGATGTGATCCTGCCGGAAACTATTACCGTGCAGGAACTCGCCAACCGTATGGCCGCCCGTCAGGGTGAGGTTATCAAGGCGCTGATGAAAAACGGCGTCATGGCGACTGTCACGCAGAGCATTGATGCCGATACGGCCGAGCTGATTGTTGAAGAATTCGGCCACCGCGTGCGCCGTGTTTCTGAAAGCGACGTCGAACTGGGGATCGAAGGCGTTGAGGATCAGCCCGAAGAGCTGGTTTCTCGTCCGCCGGTTGTGACCGTGATGGGCCATGTTGACCATGGTAAGACCTCCCTGCTTGATGCGCTGCGCACCACGGATGTGGCCGCAGGGGAAGCCGGTGGTATTACCCAGCATATCGGTGCCTATCAGGTCACGCTGAAGTCTGGCGCGAAGATCACGTTCCTCGATACACCGGGCCATGAGGCGTTTACCGCCATGCGTGCCCGTGGTGCATCCATTACTGACGTGGTGGTGCTGGTGGTGGCAGCGGATGACGGCGTGATGCCGCAGACGATTGAAGCCATCAAACACGCCAAGGCTGCGAATGCGCCGATCATTGTGGCGATCAACAAGATCGACAAGCCGGGTGCAAACCCGGACCGGGTGCGGCAGGAACTGCTGAACCACGAGATTGTTGTGGAATCCATGAGCGGTGACGTTCAGGACGTGGAAGTGTCCGCCACTAAGCGTCTTGGTCTGGAACAGCTTGAAGAAGCCATTCTGCTGCAGGCCGAAATTCTCGACCTGAAAGCTAACCCGGACCGCTCTGCGGAAGGTGCGGTGATTGAAAGCCGTCTGGATCGTGGCCGCGGTTCTGTGGCCTCTGTGCTGGTGCAGAAAGGCACCCTGCATAAGGGCGACATTGTTGTGGCTGGTTCTGAATGGGGCCGTGTGCGTGCGCTGCTTGATGACCGTGGTCGTCAGATTACGGATGCAACGCCGTCCATGCCGGTTGAAATTCTCGGCCTGACAGGTGTGCCGTCTGCTGGCGCGCCGTTTGTTGTCGTGGAAAATGAAAACCGCGCCCGTGAGATTTCCGAGTTCCGTCAGCGGAAACTGAAGGAGCATCAGGTTGCTGGTCAGGTTGCCGCCCGCGGCACGCTGGACCAGATGCTGGCGCGGATTCAGGCTGGTGAGCAGAAGGAAGTCGCGGTCCTTATCAAGGCCGACGTGCAGGGGTCTGCTGAAGCCATTCAGACAACCGTGCTGAAGCTGGCGCATGAAGAAGTCGCGGTGCGGGTGCTTAACGCAACGGTGGGGCAGATCACGGAAAGTGATGTGCAGTTCGCCAAGGCGTCTGATGCCATCATCATCGCCTTCAACGTGCGCGCCACGGCGCAGGCCCGCACCCTCGCCCAGCGCGAGGGTGTGGAAATCCGCTACTACTCCATCATCTATCAGGTGGCGGATGACGTGGAACAGCTGGTGCGCGGCAAGATTGCGCCCAAACATCGCGAGAAGTTCCTGGGTTATGCCGAAATCCGCAAGGTTTTCGAAATTACCAAGGTCGGAAAAGTGGCCGGTTGCTACATTACGGAAGGCGTGGTCAAGCGCGGCTGTGGTGTGCGTCTGCTGCGTGATGGCGTGGTGATCCATGAAGGTGACCTGAGCCAGCTCAAACGCTTCAAGGACGATGTGAAGGAAGTGGCCAAAGGCTACGAGTGCGGTCTGTCTTTCGCGGGGTATAATGACCTGCGCGAGGGTGACGTGGTCGAGTGCTTTGAAAGCGAACTGGTGCCTGCATGAGCCGTCGCAACGGATCAGGCAAGGCAGGGAATGCAGGACCGGCGGGATATCTCGCCGGTCTTTCTCCATTAGGGCCGTCCCAGCGCCAGTTGCGCGTGGGTGAAGAAGTGCGGCGCGTGCTGGCGGAACTGTTTGCCCGCACCACATTCCGCGACCCGGATCTGGCAGATGCTACGGTCACGGTGACGGAAGTCCGGCTTTCTCCCGACTTTAAACACGCCACGGTTTTTGTGGCACGCCTTGGCCGAAGCGATGTGGATGCGTTGCTGCCTGCTCTCAAGCGGGTCGGGCCATGGTTGCGGACCCAGATGTCCCACAAGCTGCGTCTGCGCGCAGCACCGGAATTGCATTTCCAGCCGGATACGACACTGGATGTCGCGATGCATATGGATTCGCTGCTGAAATCCCCGGATGTTCAGCGCGATCTGGGGTCTAAAGACCACGACGAGGAAGAGCCGGAAGACTGAGACTTTCAGCTTTTCTGACTGTTCAGCTCTTCCAGGGCTGAACGACGGGGCGGATGGCAAAATTACTTTGTATCCGCACTACCCCCGGCATCCGGGATAATTCTTCTTTATGAATCCGTTCGTAATCTGACATGTCGCGGGCTTCCACGCGCAGCAGATAATCTGCGTCTCCCGTCATCAGGTAACATTCTTTGACATCCGGGCATTCGCGCGCCCGGCTTTCAAAGCGGCGCAGGCAATCATCGGTCTGCCGTTCCAGTGTGATCTGCACAATGACGGTGGACATGCTGTGGACCGCGTTTTTATCAATAATAGCGCGGTAGCCCTGAATAACGCCTTCCTGTTCCAGTATTTTAACCCGGCGCAGACAGGCGGACGGGGAGAGCCCGACCTTCTGGGCTAGTTCCGCATTGCTCATGCGGCCATCATGCTGAAGGTGGCGTAAAATCGCGTCTGTCAGGCGGTCGAAGATCATAAGGCGATATCCTGCTTTTCTTCACATAATCTACAGGAAATTTGGAGATGTGTCGCATTTTATGCGGCTGATCGACAGGATATTCCACAGGCTTTTTGTTAAGGTTTTGGAGTCGAAATATTCTGGATGGTTAGCTGTGGCGTCTTCCTGTGTTTCTGTTTCTCCTGACTGGCCAGCACATCGGGCCGGAGCAATTCTGACGGTTGACCTTGCCGCGATTGCTGCAAACTATCGTCTGCTGGACGCCAGAACCCCCGGCGCGCTCTGTGCCGCCGTCGTCAAGGCAGATGCGTATGGTCTGGGGGCTGCGCAGGTTGCCCCGGTGCTGGAGCAGGCCGGAGCGCGGCATTTTTTTGTCGCGCATGTGGATGAAGGTCTGGCTCTGCGGCAATGGGTCTCCCCGGCTACGCAGATTACCGTGTTGCACGGCGCGCGCCCTGAAGCCGTGGAAGACAGTGTTCGCTCCGGCCTGCGTCCTGTTTTAAATTCTCTTGAGCAGATCAGTCAGTTGCAGAGTCTGGCAAAACAGCTTGATCGCCCGCTGGATGCGGTCCTGCAACTGGATACCGGCATGTCCCGCTTTGGTCTTTCCGGCGCGGATGTCCAGCGTCTGGTACAGGAGCCTGAGCGCCTGACGGGTATTTTTCTCAGCCTGATCATGAGCCATCTGGCCTGCGCTGATACGCCGGAAAACCCTGCCAATGCGGACCAGCTCCGCACGTTGCAGACATATGCGGCTTTGCTGCCAAAGGCCCCTCTCAGCCTTGCGGCATCCTCCGGTATTTTTCTGGGGGAAGCGTTTCATCAGAGCCTTGTTCGGCCCGGTGCGGCTTTGTACGGCATTGCGCCGAACACATCCGGCCCCAACCCTCTTGCACCGGTTGTGACATTGCAGGCGCATATTCTGCAAATCCGGCAGTTATCCAAGGGAGATCGGGTGGGATACGGGCTGACATGGCAGGCAGACGGGCCGCGGCGTGTCGCGACCATCGCCACCGGCTACGCGGATGGCTTTGCCCGGCAGGGGGCTGCCAAAGGGTGTGCGTGGTTCCGGGGCCAGAGGCTGCCTCTGCTTGGCCGCGTCTCCATGGATTCCATGACGGTGGATATCTCCGCCATTCCGGAAGGGCAGATCACCGCGGATGATACGGTTGATCTGCTGAATGACGCCTATGGGGTGGACGCACTGGCGGCGGCTGAAGGCACCATAGGGTATGAAGTGCTGACGTCGCTCGGGCGACGCTATCATCGTGTTTATAAAAATACTGAACAGAGCATCTGAATTTCTAAAAAGGCGTTTACCATGAAGGTTGTTGTTCTTGGTGGTGGTGTTGTGGGCGTAACCTCGGCCTGGTATCTGGCGCAGGCCGGGCACGAGGTCACGGTGGTCGAGCGTCAGCCGGAATCCGGGATGGAAACCAGTTTTGCCAATGCGGGGCAGGTTTCTCCGGGCTATTCCGCCCCGTGGGCCGGGCCGGGTGTGCCGCTAAAATCCATCAAATGGCTGATGATGGCGTACCGGCCCTTCGTTTTCTGGCCAATGCCGGACCCGCATCTGTGGACATGGCTTGTGCAGATGCTGGAAAACTGCACGACTGCGGCCTATGACCGCAATAAAGGCCGGATGGTGCGTCTGGCGGAATATAGCCGGGATGTCATGATGGACCTGCGGGCCCAGACGGGCATTACGTATGATGATCGCCAGCAGGGCACATTGCAGGTCTTCCGCACCCAGAAGCAGCTTGATGGTGCTGAGCAGGATATTGCGGTGCTGAAGCAGTATCAGGTGCCCTATGAGGTTCTGGACCGGGCGGCCTGTGTACAGGCGGAACCGGGGCTGGCCGATGCCGCCAACAAGATTGTGGGTGGCCTGCGCCTGCCGGGTGATGAGACGGGGGATGCCTTCAAATTCACCCAGCGTCTTGCCAGAATGGCGGAAGAGGCTGGCGTGACATTTCTGTATAATACCCGCATCAAACAGCTTTTATCCGAAGGCGGCCGCATTACCGGTGTAGAGACCAGCAAAGGCGTGCTGACTGCGGATTCCTATGTTCTGTCTCTGGGGAGTTTCTCCCCGGCTCTGGTGCGTTCTCTGGGGATAAAGCTGCCGATCTACCCGGTAAAAGGCTATTCTCTGACAGCAGATATCACCAATGCGGACCGTGCTCCGGTTTCAACAATTATGGATGAAACCTTCAAAATCGGTATTACCCGTCTGGGTGACCGTGTGCGGGTGGGCGGCACGGCGGAGCTGGCCGGGTTCAGCCGTCGCCTGCGGGCTCCACGTCGCGCCACGCTGGAACATTCCGTGACGGATCTGTTCCCCGACTGCTGTGATGTGCCGGGTGCATCCTTCTGGACAGGCCTGCGGCCCATGACGCCGGATGGCACACCTATTATCGGCCGTACCGGGCTGGAAAACCTGTTCCTGAATACCGGGCATGGCACACTGGGCTGGACTATGGCCTGTGGTTCGGGCCGGGTTCTGGCAGATATTATGTCCGGCAAGAAACCCGATATTGCCTATGAAGATCTGAATATTTTCCGCTACCAGACAGCCTAAAAATTCATGTCATAACTGACATATTTCTGTAAAAAACCAGTATTGTCATGATGTTTGACGTGCCGCCTGCCCGAAAAGGCAGGCGGTTTTCTTTTCTGCATGCTGAACATGCAGGCCATGCAGAAGCGTGTGGTCTATGTTTTTTCAAAAAACTGTAAAACCGATCAGGCAGAAAAAATGTTTTTCTGAGAAAACATATTTTCCGCTGGCGTATGACATAGATATGCTTCGTTTGGATGCTGTGTTGGCGGCCGAACAGGGATGTTCATGTTGCTCCTGATGTTTTTATAGGATGGGCCTTGGTCGTTATGCTGCCAGACTGGTTTTTCTTGCCTTCCCGCTTCGCTTCTCTTTTCCGCCGTGCCTGCCGACCGGTTCCTCCCTGTGCCCAGCGGCTTTCTTTAGGCGTCAGCCTGCTTGCCGTAGCAGGCAGCCTGACCGCGATGCCGGTTGCGGCCTACGCGGCGGGCACACAGGCTGCGGGCGGGCAGGTGGCGGCCCCACAGACTTCCGCAATGCCTGCGCCGCCTTCCGCCAGCCAGCAGCGGCAGGCTGCCCGCCTGTCCACCAGCGTTGTGTTCAGGCCCAGCCGCACCGATATGGCGCTGATTGAGGATCTGGAACATCGGACGTTCCTGTGGTTCTGGGAAGCAGGGGATGCAAAGACCGGACTGGTGCCGGACCGTTACCCGTCTGACCAGACACAGGCGAGTGTTGCCTCCATCGGCTTTGGCCTGACGGCATATGGCATCGGGGTGGAGCGGGGTTACATTACGCGCCAGCAGGCCATCGGGCGGACTTTGAACACCCTGCGTTATCTCTCCAGCCTGCCACAGAATGACAGCATGGAAAAATCCTCTGGTTATCACGGGTTTTTCTATCACTTTCTGAATAAAGATACTGGACTGCGCTTTAATAAAGATATTGAACTGTCCAGTATTGATACTGCGTTACTGATGCAGGGTATTCTGTTTGCCGAAAGTTATTATACGCAGAATACGGCGCAGGAAGCGGAAATTCGCACGCTGGCCAACGCGCTGTATCAGAATGTGGACTGGGTCTGGATGCGCCGCCCTGACCTGCGGCTGAGCATGGGATGGTCCCCGGAGCGCCAGTTCCTGCCGAATTACTGGGAAGGATACAGTGAGGGCATGATGGCCTATATTCTGGCCCTTGGTTCTCAGAAGCATCCGCTGGACTCTGCCTCATGGCAGGTCTGGCTGACGACGAATGACCGGCGGTGGGGCGAGTATTACGGTCAGACCCTGCTGAATTTTGCGCCCATGTTCGGCCACCAGTACACTCACTCCTGGATTGATTTCCGCGGGATTCAGGATGACTGGAACCGGGAAAAGGGCATCGACTATTTTGAAAACAGCCGCCGCGCCACCTACGCGCAGCGGACCTACGCCATGACCAACCCCGGTAAATGGCAGGATTACGGGAAAGATGTGTGGGGCCTGACGGCGAGTGACGGGCCGGGGGAACTGACGCAGACTGTTGGGGGCACGCCACGCCATTTCATGTCCTATTCCGCACGTGGGACGGGGCGTGACTATACGCAGGATGATGGCACGATTGCTCCGACGGCGGCGGGCGGTTCCGTTGCCTTTGCTCCGGAAATTGCCATTCCAGCCCTGCGGGAAATGAAACACCGTTACGGCAGCCATATCTATAGCCGTTACGGGTTTGTGGATGCCTTCAACCCCAGCTTCCACAACGCGGACAAGTCTTTCTGGTCTGATACGGCCTATCTGGGCATTGATCAGGGGCCGATTCTGCTGATGATTGAAAACTGGCGCAGCGGGCTGGTGTGGAACACCATGAAGCGTAATCCGGCCATCAGGCAGGGTTTGCTCAAAGCCGGGTTCCGGGGGGGCTGGCTTGGGGAAAGTGCAGACAATGTCTCTGCACCGTTTCCCGCAACGCATGCCAGCGCAGCCCCGTCTGACCAGCCTGAGTCAGGCAGCCAGCATGCCCGCGCACGGGCGTCTGCCCGCAGCGGTGCGCAGCAGGCAGGGTGATACCCGGCGGCGTTTATCCCTGATAGGACGCTATTTCGATCAGGTTCTGGTCCGGGTCGTGGCAATAGACGGATGTAATCGGCCCCAGTGCGCCAAGCCGCGCAACGGGGCCTTCCACCACGGTCACACCGCATTTTTGCAGATGCTCAATCACATCATCACTTGTGACGGCGGTGACAAAACATAAGTCATTCCCGCCGGGCAGCGCATGCACGGCGGTCTCCCATCCTGTGGCGTCCTGCGGGCGCAGGTTGAGTTTCTGCCCCCCAAAACGCAGAGCAGTGCGGTTGTTGCGCCCGTATTCCTCACGCTCCATGCCCAGCACGCGCTGGTACCATGAGGCAGAAATTTCGAGGTCTCTTACAGTCAGGACCGCATGGTCCATCCGGTCAACAGTAAAGCGCATGAAGCAACCCGGCTCCTCTGGCTGGCCCGCCTTCCCATAAGGCGGGCATTCTGAACGTGTCAGCTCAGTTCAGCGTAGAAGTCATTTCCCTTGTCGTCGATAACAATAAAGGCGGGGAAGTCTTCAACCTCGATTTTCCACACGGCTTCCATGCCCAGTTCGGGATACTCCAGCACCTCAACCTTGCGGATACAGTCCTGCGCCAGCCGGGCAGCCGGACCACCGACAGACCCCAGATAGAAGCCACCATAAGTCTGGCAGGCTTCCTTCACCGCTTTGGAGCGGTTGCCTTTGGCCAGCATGATGTAGGAGCCGCCCGCGGCCTGAAGCTCGGCCACGTAAGAGTCCATGCGTCCGGCTGTGGTCGGGCCAAAGGAGCCGGTTGCCATGCCTTCCGGCGTTTTGGCGGGGCCAGCGTAATAAACGGGATGGTCTTTCAGATATTGCGGCAGGCCCTCACCCCGTTCCAGCCGTTCCCGGAACTTGGCGTGGGCAATATCCCGCGCCACAACGACTGTACCGGTCAGCGCAAGGCGGGTTTTGACCGGGTAGCGGGAGAGTTCTTTGCGGATATCATCCATCGGGCGGTTGAGGTCGATTTTCACAGCCTCGCCTTCCAGATGTTCATCCGTGGTTTCCGGCAGGAAGCGGGCCGGGTCATGTTCCAGCTCTTCCAGAAAGAAGCCATCCGCCGTGATCCGCGCCTTGATCTGCCGGTCCGCCGAGCAGGAGACGCCCATCCCGACAGGCAGGGAGGCACCGTGGCGCGGCAGGCGGATCACGCGGACATCATGGCAGAAATATTTACCGCCAAACTGAGCGCCAATGCCCAGCTTGCGCGTCAGGTCCAGAACCTTCTGCTCCATCTCCACATCCCGGAAGGCGTGGCCGGTCATGCTGCCGCTGGTGGGCAGGCTGTCATACCAGTGGGTGGAGGCCAGTTTGACGGTCTTGAGCGTCTGCTCGGCCGACATGCCGCCAATCACAATGGCCAGATGGTACGGCGGGCAGGCGGATGTGCCGAGTGTTTTGATTTTAACATCCAGCCAGTCCAGCAGCTTCTGCTCGGACCCCAGCAGGGCGCGGGTTTCCTGAAACAGGAAGGTCTTGTTGGCAGAACCGCCGCCCTTGGCCACAAACATCAGGTCAAACTGTTCATCATGATGCGTGGCGGGGCTGGCGAAAATATCGCACTGCACCGGCAGGTTGGTTCCGGTGTTTTTTTCCTCGAACATGCTGAGGGGCGCCATCTGGGAATAGCGCAGGCTGGTACGGGTATAGGTTTCATACACGCCTTTGGAGAAGGCGACTTCCTCATCACCTTCCACCCACACGCGCTGGCCTTTTTTGCCGAAAACAATGGCGGTGCCGGTATCCTGACACATAGGCAGCACGCCCCCTGCGGCAATGCAGGCATTTTTCAGCAGGTCCAGCGCCACGAAGCGGTCATTGTCCGAGGCTTCGGGGTCTTTGAGGATGCTGGCAAGCTGCTTGAGGTGCGCCGGGCGCAGATAATGCGCAACTTCATGAAAAGCCTGCGCCGTGAACTCCGTCAGGGCTTCCGGCGTGATGTGCAGGATGGTCTTGCCGCCACATTCCGATGTGCTGACACCGGCGATATCCACCTTCCGGTAGGACGTGGTGTCCTCCCCCAGAGGAAAAATGGGGGAGTAGGTAAAGGCGGGTACCGGGGGGCGAGGGGGCTGGCTGGTCATGATGTGCTGAACTCTCCGTCGGCCTGCCCCGAAAAGTGGGGCTTAACCGGGTGATGGCCCCTTCTTGCGAAAGGCGTCAAGACTGACAACCTGTGAGGAGGAGTCACTTTCCGCTGAGCCTTCCGCCTCGTCCCCAGCCGGGGTGGCCGCCGGGGCTTCTGCCACGGGCGCGGACTCTTCGTCCGGTTCCGCCGCCGTGAAATGCAGGCTGAGATGGATGGAAGGGTCCGCAAAACCGGTAAAGGCCCGCACGGGAATTTCCAGAATGGAGCCGACGCCGCCAAAGGACAGACCAACCGAGACTTTCCCTGCCGTGCGGTCCACATTCAGGTCCCAGAACTGGTGTTGCAGCACGATCGTCATTTCATGCGGGTACTGCGCGCGGAGCCGGTCCGGGATCACCACGCCGGGGATATCCGTGCGGAATGTCAGGTAAAAATGATGTTCCCCCGCAAGGCCTTCACGGCTCACATAGTCCAGAGCGCTCAGCATGACGCCACGATAGGCGTCCTCCAGCCATGTTTCATAAGGCAGCAGGCTTTCTGGCGGGAAAACGCCATTTTCCGGGGTGTTATCGTGGTCATCCGCCATGACTGCTCTCCTCGTTTGCGCCGGGTCGACATTCCGGCGTTCTGTCATATCACTCTGCCGTCAGCCATGCGTGAAAGAGGGGGGAAGTGCAAGTCGGCATGGCATAATTCTGCAACACATCCGGCTGGCAGACGCGCCACCGCTGCCTCTTCAAAAGTTCTTGATCCGCGCCTGCCAGGGGTGCTTACGGGACGTGCTGAGTGCTGAGTGCTGAGTGCTGAGTGCTGAGTGCTGAGTGCTGAGTGCTGAGTGCTGAGTGCTGAGTGCTGAGCCTGTGCCAGGCCACATCCCTGATTTCTGCGCAGGAGAATCTTTTAGGGGAAGGACGCCAGTTTTGCTGGCGGCTAAAGTGGGAGGGCTTCTGTTGCCCGGTGCCCTCCCGAACCGCGCTTATCGCTTATGCAGCGACAGCGAGCACCTCAGTGTTATCATTGGCACTTGTAAGTTTAGCCCGATAACGGCGGTACAATGCCGGGCAAAAGGAAGGTCTTTACCACGCGTGTCGAGCCTGTTTCGTCCCCATCCGTCCGGGCCGTAAGGCCGGATTGAAAATGGTGGAGACGCCGGGTACTGCCCCCGGGTCCACAACGATTATTCCACGTTCCGTTTATCACCATAGCCAAGGAGCAAGCCCCTCCGGCACTGATGAACATAAGGAGCACGGGGCAGTTTTGCAAGAGGAATGGAGCAGGCGTTATGCCGCATCAGGCCGGAAGGCGCTGTTTGCTATGGGCTTCAGCCAGTATCAGCAGGCGTTCCAGATCCTCTGTTTCAATATCAAATGTTTCCCCGGTTTTATGGAGGGCCGCCAGAATATCCTCGCGGTGCAGTCCGGCGGCTTTTTCTGTCTGGTGGGGAACGGTGACCGCATGGTGCGGGTAGCTGTGGCCGGAAAGCCTGTGAAACATCATGCCGATGCAGACCAGCACGAGGGAATTAAGCCCTACGGGAATGAGCGGGAAGAGGAGGGCCATGTCCATCCCGGCAGAAGAGGGGTGCAGCATAACCGCTGTCAGAGCGGCGGCTCCGCCCGGCGGATGCAGGGTGCGGGTGGCGCTCATCACCATAATGGCCAGCCCTACCGCGAGCCCCGCCGCAGGCATGGGATTGGCAATAAGCAGGCTGACCAGCACGCCGGTCGCGGCGGAGAGGATGTTGCCCATAATCACTGCGCGCGGCTTTGCCAGCGGGCTTGCGGGGATGGCAAAAACCAGAACGGACGACGCGCCGATGGGGGCAACCAGAGCAGGCAGGGCAGCGGGCGCACACAGGGCAGTCAGCCCCATGCTGGCCAGAATACCACAAAGTGCTCCCGGACCGGCTGCCAGAGAAAGCGGGACGGCAACGCCTGTTTGTCCTGAAGGCATGGGAAATTTCTGGAACAGGCTACGCATACATGCAGTATCCACTACATATGAATGTTTAATTTTTATTTATATCGATTGTAAAATAATTTGCGTATTCTACAATTTCTGGTGTCATAATCAGATAGACACTGTCTAATGAAATTTTATTATTAACTGATAATTGCTCTTTATATAGGCTGCGATAAGCGTCTTGCCGGTGCGATGAATCATTTCCGCGCAGAGCATTTTGCGCTAGGGAGAGGCTATGTCACTGACCGATGCTCAACGCGCCGAAATTGCGGCGCACGCCCAGGAAACAAGCTCCACCCGTCGGCCAACGGTGCCCGCGCTGGAAGCCATGCTCTATGAACCTCAGGAGGTGCTCGACCACGGGTTCCTGCGGGTGATTGACTATATGGGGGACGATTCCGCCATTGTGCAGGCGGCCCGTGTTTCCTACGGGCGCGGCACGCGCAAGGTCTCGGAAGATGCCGGGCTGATCCGCTATCTGATGCGGCATCGTCATTCCTCGCCGTTTGAAATGTGCGAGATGAAATTTCACGTCAAACTGCCGATCTTTGTAGCGCGGCAGTGGATCCGCCACCGTATGGCCAGCGTGAACGAATATTCTGCCCGTTATTCCATTCTCGACAGTGAATTCTACATTCCGGCCCCGGACCATATGGCGGCCCAGAGTGCCGTGAACCGTCAGGGCCGTGGGGATGTGCTGGCCACGGATGATGCCGCTGCCGTCATGGATATTCTGCGGGATGATGCCATCCGCACCTACCGCAATTATGAGACCATGCTGAGTACGGAAGAGGATGGCTACGGTCTGGCGCGTGAGCTGGCGCGCATCAACCTGACCGTGAACACCTATACCCAGTGGTACTGGAAGATTGATCTGCACAACCTGATGCATTTTCTGGCCCTGCGGCTGGACCCGCATGCGCAGTATGAAATCCGGGTTTATGCGGAAGCCATGCTGAAAATCCTGCATGCCTGGGTGCCGCAGACGGCGGCTGCGTTTGAGGATTATCGCCGTGGCGCGGTGACGTTCTCTGCCGGGATGCTGAAAATTGTGCGCCGTATGCTGGCCGGGGAACAGGTGGAGCAGGCAGGTTCCGGCCTGAGCAAGCGGGAATGGGATGAAATGATGGCTGTTCTGAAAGGCTGAGTTCCAGCCTGTGAAGAAGACCTCTTTTCACGATGAACCCTTTACGGAGAGTGAGGCGGGCGTTCCGGCTGCGTCCTCTCCGTTTCCGGCCACGCCGGATGATCTGAAGGGCTTGCGTCCGCCCTCAGAGCGCCTGCCGAATTTTACCCCCTTTCTTGTGGTGGCGGCCCTGCTTGTGGGCGTGTGGGCCTATCTGTTGTTTACGGCTCCGAAAGATATGAAGCCCCAGCATCTGCATGTGTGCGAGACACAGGGGCCGGACAGCCATAAGACGCTCTGTTTCCATTAAAAATTGACACATCCGTCAAATTCATTATTTTTGTGCAGGTCAGCCGATCAGGATGATGTGTGGTGACCGGACGTGTCTTTTCTGTATCGTTAGAAACGTCATCGTTTTTGCGGCTGGCTGATTTTTCTTACAGAAAATGGATTGAAGCGAGATGTCTATTTTGAAGCGCAGATTTGCACGCACACTCGGTCTGGCCGTAGGGGCGGCAGCCTTGTTCAGTACACTCGCTCCGGCTCATGCAGAGGACGACTCTCTTCGCCAGAAGCAGACGCAGGCCTGCAAAGGGGATGCCCTCAAGCTGTGCGCGCTGGCCATCCCGAATGAAAAGAAAATTACCGCCTGCATGGAACGGAAAAAAGACAAGCTCAGCCCGCAATGCCGTGCGTTTTTTGAAAACAAGCCCGCTGGCGGCAAAAAAGCGCCTGCTAAAAAGCACTAAATCCTGCGCCGGGGGAGGCGGGGGTAACCCGCCTCCCGGCCATTAACCGGCGGGGCTGCTCTTCGCCTTCAGAGCTGCGGCGGTCGCCTGCGCAATCCGGCGGAAGGCCTGAGCGCCCTCACTGTCAGGGGCACTGGCGACAATCGGCGCACCTGCATCCCCGGTGGAGCGGATATCGGCAAGAAGAGGTACTTCCCCAAGGAAGGGCACCCCCATGACCTCGGCTTCCTTCCGTGCGCCGCCATGGCCGAACAGTTCGGTATTATGGCCGCAGTTCGGGCAGCAGAAGTAGGACATGTTCTCAATCAGGCCGAGAACTGGCACCTTCATTTTCTCAAACATGCTTACGCCGCGCCGTGCATCAATCAGGGCGATATCCTGCGGGGTGGATACAATCACAGCGCCTGCCAGCGGCACTTTCTGCATCAGGGACAACTGGGCATCCCCCGTGCCCGGCGGCATATCAACCACCAGAACATCCAGCGGCCCCCAGTCCACATCTGTCAGAAACTGATTGATGGCCCCCATCACCATCGGGCCACGCCAGATCATGGCCTGCTTTTCATCCACCAGCATACCAATGGAGACAGCCTTCAGCCCCCACACCGGCATGGGTTGCAGGCGGCCTTCGCGCACTTCTGGTTTGTTTGTATCCGTGCCGAGCATGCGGTGCAGGGACGGGCCATGAATATCCGCATCCATCAGCCCCACGCGCAGCCCTTCCTGCGCCAGACCAATTGCCAGATTGGTGGCGGTGGTGGATTTGCCAACGCCCCCCTTGCCGGACGCCACGGCGATAATGGCTTTCACGTCAGGCAGAACCGGCGCATCTGGTGCCGGGGCCGGACCGCCAAACGGACGATGGCCACCGCCCGAGGCTTTGGGGCGTGCCGGGGCAGAAGGGGTAGCCGGCGTGCCGCCGGACGCCGGGCCGGGGCGGTGCGCTGTGAGAATGACGATGGCGGTCTGCACCCCCGGCAGCTTTTCCAGTGCGGGTTTGGCGGCATCACATAGCGGGGCGAGGGTTGCGGCCTGTTCCTTGCTGGCGGCCAGCGCCACACTCAGCCGCCCGTCTTCCAGCCGGAACCCGTCCAGCTTGCTCAGGGCCAGCAGGGAATGGCCTGTTTTGGTGTCCCGCACGGAATCCAGCACACGGGCAACGTCATCATGATGAAGGGGAGAAGAGTGTTCCACGGTTGTTTGTCCTGACTCCGGCTTTCTGTGCGGCGCGAAAGGCCTGTGCCCTGTTGGCAACAGCATGAGGCCGCCGCCGTCAAGGGGGCGGAACGGGTCCTGTTTTGCCCACCCCATCGTTTTGCCGCTTTTTTCGGGAATTCGGTGCGGGTAAAGAAGGAACTGGTCGCCCGATATCTGGTGTGCGTCTGAAGTCTGATGGAAAAAGGGGCTGATCCGTTATCATGAGCGTCCTGCCGCCTGATCCGTCTAGCATGGAAAGCCCTGTTTTGTCCTCAGCTTTACCTTCTCAGCCTGCGCCGCCGGTGGCGCGCTCCGTGCGGGACCACCGGATTGACGCCATGCGGGGTGTGGCGCTGCTGATGATGTTTGTGGACCATATTCCGCAAAGCCTGCTCAACCGTTTTACCATGCGCAATGTCGGTTTTGCCGATGCGGCGGAAATCTTTGTTCTGCTGGCAGGCTATGCCTCATGGCTGGCCTATGGGCGCGGTTTCAGGAAATACGGGGTGTCCGTGTGTCTGGGCCGGATCTTCCGGCGGTGCGGGCAGCTTTATATCGGCCAGACCATTATGGTGATGGTGTATGTCCTCACCATCCGTGTGTGGCGGCATTATACGCTGGTGCCGGTGGATTTTCTGGAGCCAGAACTGGCGCACGGGCTGAGCTGGGTCTGGCGCGTCATGATGTTTGATGCGTTGCCCAGTAACCTGAATATCCTGCCGCTCTACATTGTTCTGCTGGGCGGGTTTCCGCTGTTTTATGTGCTGATGCGCATTCACCGCTCTCTGGCGCTGCTGCTGGCTGGCGCGATGTGGATGCTGGTCAATCTGGACCCGGACCTCAATCTGCCCAATTGGCTGGACCCGGATGGCTGGTATTTCAACCCGTTTGCCTGGCAGTTCCTGTTTGCGCTCGGGGCGTCCGCCGCGGCTGAGACGGAACGGCGCGGCGCGGACTTCCCGCGGGTGGATCTGCTGGCCGGGTGCTGCGTGCTGTATCTGATGTTTTCCGCCCTTCAGGCTTTCCCGTGGGCTTTGTGGGGGTTGCCGGATCTGCGGCCGTTCGGTGCGATGATCATGCCGGAAAAAAGCTGGCTTTCGCCTTTGCGGCTGCTGGATGTGATGGCCATTTTCTATCTGGTGCAGTCTTCCTCCGCTGCGCGCAAATGGGCGGCGGAAAGCCGCATGGGCCAGATTCTGGCCCGTGTGGGGCGGCATTCTCTGGAAATTTTTGTGGTGGGCACCGTGCTGGACCTGTATGCGCGCCTGCTGTTCAGCACCTTTGGGGATGGCTGGCTGTTGCAGATTGTCGTCAATGTGGTGGGGCTGAGCATTTTGCTGGCGCTGGCCGCATGGCTGGATGGGTATCGCAAGCGCCAGCGGGCGGCAAAGGCAGCATGAGGGGCTGAGGTGGGGGCCGGAAGGCCCGTGCGCAAAACAGGCTGACGATGAGGCAGGATCGTGCGATAGATTGAGGTCTGATGTGATTTCTGTCGTTTGAGAGTAGTTTCGCCCATGCGCCTGTTCAGCCCTCTTCTTCGTGCCGGTTCCTTGTCCTGCCTGCTGCTGGCGGGGGTTTCCGGCCCGGTTGTGGCACGGGCGGCGGAGGGGGCTGCTCTGCCCACAGCCCCGCAGGCAACCACGGCGCCGGTCGCGGGGCGGTTAAACGGCGCACCAGACAGTTTTGCGGATCTCGCGGCCCGGCTGCTGCCTGCCGTGGTCAATGTCTCCACCACTCAGACCGTCAAAAGCGGTTCGGAAGACGACGATGATGAGGGGGATGGCGGGGATGATCAGCTTCCCCAGATGCCCAACTTCCCGCAGGGCTCACCGTTTGAAAAATTCTTCCATGATTTCATGAACCGCCAGAACAGCCCGGATGGGCCGCCGCGCCGGATGCAGGCGCTGGGGTCCGGGTTTATTATCGACCCGGCAGGCTATATCGTGACGAACAACCACGTGATCCGCCATGCCGACAAAATCACGGTGACGTTGCAGGACAATACAGTGCTGACGGCCCGCGCCGTCGGGCATGATGACCGGACCGATCTGGCCCTGCTCAAAGTGGAGAGCAAGAAGCCGCTCCCCGCCGTGCATTTTGGGGATAGTGACAAGCGCCGGGTCGGGGACTGGGTTCTGGCCATCGGCAACCCGTTTGGTCTGTCCGGCACGGTCACAGCCGGGATTATTTCCTCACGCGGGCGCAATATTGATCAGGGGCCGTATGATGATTTCATCCAGACGGATGCGCCCATCAACAAGGGCAATTCCGGTGGCCCGCTGTTTGATATGGATGGCAACGTGATTGGCGTGAATACCGCCATTTACTCGCCGTCCGGTGGCTCCGTGGGGATTGGCTTTTCCATTCCGTCCAACGAGGCCCGCGGTATTCTGGAGCAGCTCCGCAAAACCGGGAAAGTCTCCCGTGGCTGGCTGGGGGTGCGCATCCAGAATGTGACGCAGGATATTGCGGATGGTCTGGGCCTCAGCCCCGCACGCGGCGCGCTGGTGGCCGGTGTGGAAAAAGATGGCCCCGCCGACAAGGCGAAGTTGCAGACAGGCGATGTCATTCAGACGCTGGATGGTCAGCCGATTGAAGGCAAGGCGCTCCCGCGCCTCTCCGCCCAGTTGCCAGTTGGCACGGTGGCGCATCTGGGCGTGTGGCGTCACGGCAAGATGGTGGATGTGCCGGTGACGATTGGTATGCTGCCCGAACCGGCTGCGGAGCCGGAGGCCAAACCCGCAGCGGCTCCTAAAGGGGCGGCGGAAGTCAGCCTGTCCGCGCTGGGCTTTTCAGTCGGGCCGCTGGATGCAGCCGCACGGCAGAAATATAACCTGCCTTCCGGCCAGAAAGGTGTGCTGGTTACGTCCGTGAAGGATGGTGGGCTGGCGTCTGACCGTGGCCTGCGGGAAGGGGATGTGGTGACGGAGGTGCAGCAGGCGGAAGTGACCAGCCCGGCGGACCTCAAAAAGCGGATTGAAGCGGCTCAGAAGGCCCACAAAAAATCCATCCTGCTGCTGGTGCATGATGCCGATGGTCTGCGCTGGGTGCCGTTCCCACTGAATGGTGAGGACACTCCCTGAGCCTGTCCTGCGTTCTTTACCCGTCTTGTAAAGGCAGAACAGGTTTTTGATGCAGTTTAAATTTTTTGCCGCCCCATGGCTGGGGAACCCTGTTGTCCGGCAGACCATCAGACTTCTGGTCTCTGTCGGGCTTTGCGGGTTTGTGGCCTGGCTTACAAATTTGCAGGAGCCGGGCTGGGCGCTGATCACCTCGGTGATTGTCACACAGAGCAGTATTACGGAAACCCTGTCCAGCGGGCGGTATCAGCTTGTGGGCACGCTGATCGGCGCGGCCGCCAGCATCCTGCCTATTACGCTCCTGCTGTACCACTGGCCGTTATGGAGAGCCTTTGCTGTGGCCTTTGTGCCGCTGGCGGTTCTGGCCTCATGGAAGCCCGGCACGCGGATGAGCGTCGTCACGCTGATGATCGCAACGCTCTTTGCAACACCGAATGACCCATATCTCCTGCCAATTGAGCGTGTGTTATCGATCCTGATGGGGGTCGGGGTGTCCATGCTGGTGACCTATGTTGTGCTGCATGAACAGGCGCGGCGGGATGCCTTCCGCAACGCGGCGGCAACGGTGCGCCAGAGTGTCGCCATGCTCACCCATGCCCGGAGCCACGCCATGAGCTGGTCCGACATTCAGGATCTGAATGATGCGGGCATCGCCTCCCTGCGCAAGGTGCAGACGGCGGTGGAAGAGGCCCGGCGTGAACACTGGCGGCCTCTGGAAAAGCGGGACCCTATGCTCGCGGCGCTCCCCAAGGCGCTGCGGCAGTTGCAGACGGATGCTCTGGTGGTAACGCGGGCGGTTCTGCTGGCGGAAAATCCGCCTCCGGACGGGCAGGATGACGCGACGGACCCGCTCAACCCCGGCCTGATGCGTGCGTTTGACTGGATTATTGAACGGTGTGAGGGTGAAGCTGTAGCCCGCACGGGCGAGGAATATCGGGTGGCGGCCGGAGTGATTACGGCGCTGCCGGAAGATACGGCGCAGGATGATGAGATCATGCGGTTTGTGATGGGCGTTCTTCGCACGGACCTGAAAACCCTGATCCAGCTTCTGGCGCAGGACGATACCAGACAGGCCTGAGGCGCGCTGGTGTATGGAATTGTTCAGCCTCTTTTTTAAGACAGAAAGTGTTCTGCCATGAATGATGAAGCCAATACCGTCATACGAGTCCATGCGCCGGGTGGCCCCGGTGTTCTGAGTGTGGAACATCAGCCTGTGCCCAGACCCGCACGAGGGGAAATTCTGCTGCGGCAGGAGGCGATCGGCGTCAATTTTATCGATACGTATTTCCGCTCCGGCCTGTATAAATTTCCGTCTCTGCCCGCTGTGCCGGGGATGGAAGGTGCTGGCGTGATTGAGGCCGTAGGGCCTGACGTGCAGGATCTTACTCCGGGCATGCACGTTGCTTACGCCGGGGTTCTGGGCGGGTATGCGCACTACCGGACGATTGCGGCGGACCGGGTTGTGGTGCTGCCTGAGAGTGTGTCCTGCCGGACGGCGGCCTCCGTCATGCTGCGCGGGCTTTCCGCCCATATGCTGCTGCGGCAGGTTTATCCGGTGCGTAAAGGCGAGAGCATTCTGGTTTACGCTGCCGCCGGAGGGGTCGGACAGTTGCTCTGCCAGTGGGGCAGACATCTGGGCGCGCGGGTGATCGGCGTGACCTCCACGCAGGAAAAGGCAGATGTGGCCCGCGCCTGTGGAGCTGCGGATGTGCTGATTGGCACGGATAATCTGCCCCATCGCGTGCAGGACCTGACAAACGGCGCCATGGTGCCGGTGGTGTATGACAGCATCGGCAAGGATACGTTTGAGACCAGTCTGGACTGTCTGGCCCCGCGTGGCCTGATGGTCAGTTACGGGAATGCGTCCGGCCCGGTCACGGATGTGGATGTGGGGACATTAGGGGCGCACGGCAGCCTGTATCTCACCCGCCCGACGCTGATGACGTATATTGCAGACAAAGCCGAACTTCAGGCATCTGCCGCGGAACTGTTCCGTATGCTGGAGCAGGGCATGCTGAAGCCTGCCATTGGCCAGCATTACACGCTGGCAGATGCGGCGCAGGCACACCGGGCTCTGGAGTCGCGCAAGACAACCGGGAGCACCATTCTTCTGCCGTAAGGCGGTCTGGCGCAGTTGGTGAGGGCGCGTCACGAAGAGGTGCTCCTTGCCGGATTATGGAACGGTGGGGTGGCTGAGGCGTTTTTTAAAGACGTGCCAATGGAGGCACAGACATGTGGCGGTTACGGCATGACGGGCCGTCACGGATGCGTTAGATTGACCTGTCTGCCCGGTACATCGGGTAGCCAGAAAGAATGCAAGGATATCTGATATGCCGAAATGTCCGGTAAAATGCCCGAAATCTCCCTGTGTGCGCGGTCTGCTGATTGCTGGCGTGGTTGCGGCTGTGGTTTATTTCTTCCGCAAGAAAAAATGCTGCGGCTAAGTCTGATTTTCTGATCAGATAAAGCTGCCCAAAAGCCCGCCCGGTCCCTGCCGGGCGGGCTTTTTTTGTGCAGGCTGGCGGCCCACGGCCTGACGCACATGCCTTGAGGTAGAGCAATGTGCTGGTGACGGGTTGTGTTATAATCCCGGCCCTGTATCAGACTAAATCCAGTGTAACTGCGGTCTGCACCCCCTGTGTTGTCAGACTGATTTCAGAAAGGATAAGGGCGTTGCATCCTATCGTCTCCCGTCTTGCTTCTCTGGCTGCAGGGTCCGTGGCTGCATGTGCGCTGACAGTTGGCGGCGTTGTTGCCGCTGGCCTGCCCTCAGCAGCGCATGCGCAGGCTTCTGTTCTGCTCAAAAACCAGTCCGCCAAAGCGGTTGTGGAAACTGTTGATCATGACGCGCGTGAACTGCTGCTGCGTGAAGCCAACGGCCACCTCATCACCATTGAATATGGTGCGTCCGTGCGTGACCTGCCGCACGTGAATGCTGGTGACAAACTGAGCATCCATTTTGTGGAAACGCTGGGTGCGGAAATTGCGCCTCCCGGCAGCCCGCTGCCGGAATCCACGCTGACAACTGCTAAAGGCTATGTGCATGGCCACCCGCGCGGCGTGATTGCGGCCTTCCGCCGTGAACGTGCGACGGTGCAGAGCATTGACCTTGCAACACACACTCTCTCCTTCGTCACGACGGATGGGGAATCTCACGTTGCCGTGCTGCGCATCAAAGCGATGCAGGACTTCATGGCGACGCTGAAGGTTGGTGATGTGATTGACATCACACGCATGGAATCCATTTCCTACCTTATCCTGAATGACACGGTTGCTCCGGCGGCCGACCCGAATGCGCCGGCTCCGGCCGATGCGGCCTCTGCCGCTGGTGCTGTGCCGGCCGCTCCTGCGGTTCCTGCCGTGCCAGGTGTTCCGGCTGCGCCCGCAGTTCCGGCGGCCCCTGCTGTACCGTCTGCTCCGGCAGCGCCTGCGGCCCAGTAACGCGCCTCATTTTTGCAGAGCGTGCAGCAAAGGCGTCCCATCCGGGGCGCCTTTTCTTTTTGAGGTACGTGCCATGAATTCACCTGATTCCTCATTGCACAGTCGAACTGTTTTTGATGGATCTGTGCTGCATGGTAAAAGCTCTCTTTCCTCTGCCTGAGACAGAGTCCCGCAACGCAGGGATAGATGTTCTGCGAGGTCTGGCAATCATCATGGTTATTGTGAACCATGTTGCGATCAGACTGCCGCTTGAAAAAACCCATGTTGCGGGTGTTTTGCCCTATCGTGTGCTCCGTTTTCTCACACATCAGGGTTACCACAGCGTTTTTATGTTTTTTGTTATTTCCGGATTTTTGATTACATCCGGCATGCTTCGGCGCTGGGGAAATTTGCGGAATAGTCAGCTTCCATTTTTTTATGTCCGGCGCTTTTCCCGTATTGTTCCCTGTCTGCTTGTCTTGCTCAGTACCCTTGTTGTGCTGGACCTCTGCGGTGTGCCGGATTTCACAATTAATAAAGCAGGGCAAAGCCTTGGTGCTGCTCTGGCTTCAGCATTAGGATTGTATCTGAACAAATATGAATGCTGGACAGGATACCTGCCTGCGAACTGGGATGTTCTGTGGTCTCTTTCTATTGAGGAACTGTTCTATCTTATTTTCCCGCTCATTTGCCTGATGCTGCCACGATCAGAAAAATGGCAGATTATCCTGTTTGGAAGCGCGGCATTCGCTCTGCCTGTCACTATGCACCTGATGACGGGCGATGCTGATATCTGCCGGCATAAAGCCTATCTTCCGGGAGCATCGGCGTTGTCCGCTGGTGTGGCGGCGGCCCTTCTTCTGTCCCGGTGGGGCCGGATGGGGCGCTCTGGTGTCACGCTTCTGGGGTGGCTCGGTAGTATCGGGATTTTTCTGAGCTGTGTTCAGGTATATTTTATGCCCGACCCTGTGGCGGATGATCTGACTGTAGCCTTGACCCTGAGCACTGGGGCTTTGCTGATAGCTCTCTCCAAAGGCTGGGGGAGTATGGCACGGCACAGGGCTCTGGCGTGGGTCAGATCATGCGGCTTCATGAGTTATGAGATCTATCTGACCCATATGTTTTTTGTGCTCGGGCTTGTGCGGGCATATCAGGCTGCCGGATTTTCAGAGCGTTCAGCATGGATCTGTTACCCAGTCGCCCTGTTGGGGGCATGGTTGCTGGGGTACGTGACGGACCGGTTTTTGTCCTATCCCGCAGAGCGCAGGCTGCGTGTGCTGTTCCAGCAGCGTTTTTTCAGAAAGCAGAAAAAATTCTAAAAAGGATAAGTGCCAGTCAAAGAACAATGGTGAAGGCATGTGGTGATTATGCCGGGGATTGGTCTGGATGTGATGGGGATGGGCATCGTCCGCTCATAAAACACTAATAAAAATAGTTATAATATAATTACAACACGATAATGTTGACTTCAAAATTAAACACTAATAACGATTGTTTTTGTATCGTTTCGTATCCACGATTTTTATCGTAGATCCACATCAAAGGAAAATATCTTATGAAGCGGCGCCAGATCAGAGGCACATTCTGGGTCTCTCTTACCTGCACCGCTCTGTCCTGCTCAGGTCAGGCGCTGGCCAGCGCGTCTCAGGGCACAGAACCGGAGAATGAAAACGTCATCGTGACGGGCACGCGAGAGATCCACAAAAAAGTGCGGGACAGTCTCTCACCGGTGGATGTCGTCAGTAACCGCGAGATGCTCAACACAGGCCAGACAAATGCCACAGCAGCTCTCGCCCAGATTCTGCCATCTGTGACGCGCCCGGCGGTTGGACAATTTGATGGTGCCCCAACGGATTTCATCAGCCTGAGGGGCCTTAACCCCAATCAGACTCTGGTGCTTGTCAATGGCAAGCGCCACCATAATTCTTCCTATTTATATACAGACGGTTTTGCCGATGGTGCCACGCCCACGGATATTGACCTGATTGCTCCGGAACTGATCGACCATATTGAAGTGCTGCGGGATGGTGCCGCGGCGCAGTACGGGTCCGATGCTATTGCCGGTGTGGTCAATATTATTCTGAAAAAAGCAGATCATGGCGGCAGCGCGCGGAGCCAGATTGGCCAGACCTACGAGGGTGACGGTTTTGTTGTTCAGGCAGGGGCCGAGAAAGGGCTTAAACTCGGCTCATCCGGCTTTGTGGATCTGAGCTTTGACTACCGCCATCAGGACCACACGTTCAGAAGCGGGACGGACAGCCGGACAGGCACGGATACGCTGCGTGTGGTGGGGGACCCCTCAACAACCCGTTATGACGCCGCTTTGAACGCGGGCTATACGTTTGAAAACGGGATTGAGGCGTATACGACGGAAACATACGCGCACCGCTTTACGGATATCATGCAGGTCTATCGCGTGCCCAGCCGTTTCCCGGCGGTTTATCCCAACGGGTTTACGCCGCATCAGACGGCGACGGAAAATGATTTTTCCGCAGCAGTCGGGCTGCGCGGCAATAACCTGTTTGGCTGGCACTGGGACCTTGCATCCAATTATGGTGGGGACTTCATCAACAGCAACCTGAATAATACGCTCAATAGCGGTCTCTACGAGGCGACGGGTTCCAGTCCGCTTTCTGTTCATCTTGCGGATTATTCCACCACACAGTTAAATAATGCCTTTGATCTGACAAAGCCTTTCAAAATTAAGGGGCTTGCAGGACCGTTAACTGTTGCGGCAGGTGTGTCACACAGGTTTGAGACATATGGCACGGGCGTGGGCAGCCCCGCCTCTTATCTGTATGGGGGAACACAGGCGCAGGCAGGCTTGTTGCCCTCCAACGCAGGCCCACATTCCCGCGTGGTCTATAGTACTTATCTGGATCTTTCTGCACGGCTGACCAGAAACTGGCAGGCGGAACTGGCTGGCCGGTACGAGCATTACACAGATTTTGGAAATACCTATAACGGCAAAGCCTCAACCCGATATGATATTACGCCGAAGCTGGCCGTAAGGGCGACATTCAGCACCGGAACGCGCGCGCCAAGTCTGGCGAATGAATATTACAGCGCGCTTGCTGTCGGGCCGGAAAGTGCAAGCGGCACACTGGCGGCAAACTCTGCCGCCGCGCGCCTGCTGGGGGCCACCCCGCTTAAACCGGAATATGCCACCAATCTGACGGCGGGGCTGGTCTATTCACCGCTTAAGCGTCTGCATGTCACACTGGATGCCTATCAGATTGATATTCGGGATCGTATTGTCAGCGGTCCCGGTATTTCCGGGAATGCGGCTCTGGAGGCTCTGCAGGTGCAGGGGATTGCTGTCTCGTCCTCTCTCGCGCCGGACGATGTTTCAGCGTCTTTCTTCACCAATGCGGCCGCCACCAGAACGCGCGGTGTTGATGTAACGGTCACGTACCGTACAGAATTCGGCCGTTTTGGTAATGTCGACTGGGATGCCTCTCTGAACGCCAATTACACCAGCATCCGGCATGTAAATACGCTGGCAAATGGCATGTCGGCACTCAATGCGCAGACGGCCGCCTATCTGGCCAGCAGTACACCAAAAAACCGGATTATCTTTGGCGGCCACTGGCAGTCTGCATCCGGAACGTGGGATGTCAGTCTGCATGAACAACGCTTTGGCCAGACCGCGGATGAAATGACATGGTACGAAGGGCCTTATGCCTATTCTGCTACAGATTTTAACAGAATTTACAATCAGCCCCGCTGGATTACCAATTTTGAGGTAGGCTACCGGCCGATTGAAAAACTCCGTCTCGCCTTAGGTGCCAATAACCTGTTCAACAGTTATCCCAGCCGGATTCCTGCGGCAAACGGATATTACGGGTCAGGAAAATATGATGGTGCAGCAAGCCAGATCGGCATCAATGGCGGGTTTTATTACGCACAGGCGTCTTATCAGCTCTGATTATCATGGCTCTGGCCGGGAGCCTTTCAGCAACAGGACAGACCATCATGGCTCAGCTTACAAAACGTCAGCTTTTTTCCCTTACAGCCTCGGCTGCGTTTCTCACCTCTCTCCCGCGGGCGCAGGCCGCCCCCGGCAAGCAGCCAGTTCTTGAACTGGCGTTAAATGAAAATCCGTTTGGTCCTTCGCCCAAAGCGGAGCAGGCGCTGGCTGCGCAGATTAAAAACGCTAACCGCTACGGGGATACTCTTTCAGCCGATCAGTTTGTGGAGCAGGTTGCCAGATTTGAAAATGTCGCATCTGAGCAGATCATTCTCGGAGAAATTCTGGAACTTCTTGGCCTGTTTCTGGCCGCCCGTGCACCGGTTGGAGGGAATATCGTCTATTCCTCGCCCGGTTACATGGCTCTGGTCGATGCGGGCAAACCGGCTGGTTTGACAGGCGTTGGGGTGCCGCTGGATGCGTCTTTGAAAAATGATTTACCAGCACTTGCAAAAGCCATCACACCCCAGACGAAAGCCCTTTATCTTGTAAACCCGCATAATCCGAGCGGGACTGTCTCGGCGCCAGCGGATTTTGAGAAATTTCTTCGGGACATCTCCAGAAAAACGCTTGTAATTGTCGATGAAGCGTATCTTGAATATGGCACTTCCGTGCGGAGCGCCGTCTCCCTTACGCGACAGGGGGAGAATGTCGCGGTTTTCAGAACATTTGATAAAATTTACGGTCTTGCCGGGCTGCCTATCGGGTATCTTGTGGCTCCGCGCTCACTGGCCACAGCGTTGCGCGATGCAGGGTTTGGGAACCCGCATGGTCTCGGGCGGCTGGCTATCAGTGCCGCCAGTGCCGCTTTGACGGATCAGAACTGGGTCCGTTCTGTTCATACCCGTATTGCCGCAGGGCGCACACGCCTGACGCAAACACTGGACAGTCTGAAATTAAAGCACACAGACAGCGAGGCCAATTTTGTCTTTTTCCAGAGCCCGAAACCTGTGACGGATGTCCGGGAGCAATTTGCAAAACAGGGCATCGTGATTGCCCGTCCTTTTGCGCCGCTGAATGACTGGCTGCGCATTTCCGTGGGTACGGAAGCAGAGGTGACGCGCGTTATCTCTGCCCTGAAAGAGATTTTTGCCACCTGACGGCCGGGAGGCCGGAGAAGAGACCGGCCTCCCGTTTTTTACAGGCGCTCTGTGCGGTTTTACCGCGGTGTGCGCCGGGTCAGTTGCCCGACGTCACGCACGGCACCACGTGCGGCACTGGTGGTGAGTGCTGCGTAGGCTTTCAGAGCCGTGGAGACAACGCGGTCTCGCTTTGGCTGCCATGCGGCATCGCCTTTTTCATCCATCCGCTCCCGCCGGGCAGAAAGCTCACTGTCTGGCACTGCAACGGACAGGCGGCGGTTGGGAATGTCGATCTCAATCCGGTCCCCTTCTTCCACCAGACCAATCACGCCGCCTTCCCCTGCTTCCGGGGAAATATGGCCGATGGACAGGCCCGAGCTGCCACCCGAGAAGCGACCATCGGTAATCAGGGCGCATTTTTCGGCCAGCCCTTTGGATTTCAGGTAGCTGGTCGGGTAGAGCATTTCCTGCATGCCGGGGCCGCCTTTGGGGCCTTCATACCGGATGAGCACCACATCACCGGGCTGAATTTTATCTCCCAGAATGGCGGCAACGGCATCATCCTGACTTTCAAAAATACGGGCCGGACCAGAGAAGGTTTCAAGGCCTGCTGCCACGCCAGCGGTTTTTACAATCGCACCGTCTTCGGCCAGATTGCCGTACAGCACTGCCAGACCGCCATCCTGATTGTAAGCGTGCGCGCCATCACGAATGGCGCCGTTTTCCTGATCCGTATCCAGCTCCTTATACAGGCTGGCCTGAGAAAACGCCTGCGTGGTGCGCACGCCGCCGGGGGCCGCACGGAAGAAGTCACGGGCTTTAGTATTGTCCGCATTGTCGGTGGCCCGGATGTCCCATGCTGCCAGCCCGTCTTTCAGGCTTGCGGCATGCACCATCGGGATTTCATTATGCAGCAGGCCGAGGCGGTCCAGCTCCCCCATAATGGCGGGAATACCACCAGCCCGATGCACATCTTCCATATGCACGTCCGAACGGGACGGAGAGACCTTGCACAGATGCGGCACCTTGCGGGAGAGGCGGTCAATATCCTGCATGGTAAAGGGCACTTCACCCTCATGGGCGGCAGCCAGCAGATGCAGCACCGTGTTGGTGGAGCCCCCCATGGCGATATCAACAGACATTGCGTTTTCAAACGCCTTCATGGTGGCAATGCTGCGGGGCAGCACGCTGGCATCGTCCTGCTCGTAATAGCGGCGGGCCAGATCCACGACGCGCTTGCCGGCTTCCACAAACAGCTCCCGCCGTGCGGCGTGCGTTGCGACCAGCGTACCGTTACCGGGCAGGGACAGGCCGAGGGCTTCTGTCAGGCAGTTCATGGAATTGGCGGTGAACATGCCGGAGCAGGAGCCGCAGGTCGGGCAGGCGGAGCGTTCAATGGCCTGAGAGTCCGCTTCACTGACGCTCGGGTTGGCGGCGGCGACCATGGAGGTTACGAGGTCGGCCCGCTGCTCGATATCATCCAGCGTGACGCGCCCGGCTTCCATCGGACCACCAGAGACAAACACCACCGGAATGTTCAGCCGCATGGAGGCCATCAGCATGCCGGGGGTAATCTTGTCACAGTTGCTGATGCAGACCAGCGCATCCGCACAATGCGCGTTGACCATATATTCCACGGCATCGGCAATCAGCTCACGCGAGGGCAGGCTGTAGAGCATCCCGCCATGACCCATGGCAATGCCATCATCCACCGCAATGGTGTTGAACTCGCGGCCAATGCCTCCGGCTTCCGCAATGGCGTCACATACAAGCTGACCCATGTCTTTGAGGTGGACATGGCCGGGCACAAACTGGGTGAAGGAGTTGGCGACGGCAATAATGGGTTTGCCGAAGTCTGAATCCTTCATGCCTGTGGCGCGCCACAGGCTGCGGGCGCCTGCCATGTTGCGGCCATGGGTAGTAGTGCGGGAACGGTAGCCGGCCATTGCGGGGTCTCTCTGGTCAATACATCAAAAGGGGTAAAAAGACGGCCCGGTCTCAGGCAGGCCGACAATGCGGGCGCGCATCCTACGCCATAAGTGGGGCTGTGTCAGGGTGTGGGGAAGGGGTTTGAGACATATTCGGTGTAAAAGTGCTACAGTTTCATGACATTTGTTGCGTATGGGTGCGTTTGTTCACGGCTCTGGTTGCAGGCCGCCGGGTGGTTCAGTATTGCTCCCAATTCCCGGCCTGTAGATCGGAACGGAGTGCAGATGGACGGAACCGCAGTGCAGCCCCCGCAGGCTGCAACGCCTCAGATAAACCGCCGATGGGATGGTGATGCCCTGTTCAGGACGCTGGTCGTTGTGACGGGTATTGGCGTCCTTCTTGTGCTGGGCGCCATCATTACAGTGATGCTTACAGGCGGCTGGAAGGCATTTTCCACGTTTGGTCCGGGCTTTTTTGTCACGGCTGTCTGGAATCCGGTCACGCAGCATTTTGGTGCGGTGGCCCCGGTGTTCGGCACGCTGGCCAGCAGCTTTCTGGGGCTGGTGATTGCCGTTCCGCTGGCCTTTGGTACGGCCTTCTGGCTGACAGCTCTGGCGCCCCCGGCGGTCTCCTCCGTTATTGGTATGGCCGTGCAGCTTCTGGCGGCTGTTCCCTCCATTATTTTTGGCATGTGGGGCTTTTTTGTGCTCGTGCCTGTCATGGCGCATTACGTGCAGCCGACGGCGCGCCACATGTTTGGCCATGTGCCTGTGCTGTCCGCGCTGGTCAGCGGGGCGCCATTCGGCACCGGCCTGCTGACAGCCGGGCTGGTACTGGCGGTGATGGTCGTGCCGTCCATTACCGCCGTGATGCGGGATGTGTTTGTTTCCATGCCAACTGTGCTGCGTGAAAGCGCATACGGGCTGGGCGCGACTCGCTGGGAAGTGATGCGGCAGGTTGTGCTGCCCTGGTCCCGGCAGGGTGTTGTTGGCGGCATTGTGCTGGGCATGGGCCGCGCCATGGGGGAAACCATGGCTGTGACCTTTGTGATCGGGGACAGTAACCATATTGGCTGGTCTCTCTTTGCACCGGCCAACACCATTGCCTCTCTGATTGCTCTGGAATTCCCGGAAAGCCCGTCGGGCAGCCTCAAGCTGTCCTCCCTGATGGCGCTCGGGGCTATTCTGATGGCTATTTCCTTCGTGACGCTCTGGGTCTCGCGCATTCTGCTGGCCAGAGGGGAAGCACAGGCAGGAAAACGCTCATGACCCGTCAGGTCTTCTCACTGGCTGCCGGGCGGCCACAGCGGTCCGGCGTACTGGCCCTGCATCGCAAGATGATCGACAAGCTGGCAACCGGCATGAGCTGGCTGGCCATGCTGATTGTGGTGTTTGTGCTGGGGTCCATTCTCTGGACGCTGCTTAAAAACGGCCTGCCCGGTCTGACCCTCTCCCTGTTCACCCATTCCATGGGGGCTCCGGGGGCTGGTGGTGGTCTGGCCAACGCCATTGTTGGCAGTCTGCTGCAAACGGGTCTGTCCATTCTGCTGGGCGCACCGGCTGGTCTGCTGACGGGTATTTTTCTGGCGGAATACGGGGCTGACAGCAAACTGGCCCGGACTGTGCGGTTTGTGTCGGACATGCTGCTGTCCGCGCCGTCCATTCTGATCGGCCTGTTTATCTACATGCTGCTGGTTGAGCCGTTTGGCCACTTCTCCGGTTTTTCCGGTGCCGCAGCCCTCGCGCTCATGGCCATGCCAATTATTGTGCGCACCACGGAAGACATGCTGCGGCTGGTGCCGGTGTCCATGCGTGAGGCCGGGATTGCACTGGGTGCGGCCAAGTGGCGCGTCATTCTGTTTATCTGCGTGCGGGCCGCGCGCGGCGGCATCATGACCGGTGTGCTGCTGGCCATTGCCCGCGTGGCGGGGGAGACGGCGCCGCTGCTGTTCACCTCGCTGGGGAATTCTGAGTGGTCTCTGGATATGCGGCGGCCCATGGCCAGCCTTCCGGTGGCAATTTATCAGTATGCAGGCTCTGCCTATCAGGACTGGATGCAGCAGGCATGGACCGGAGCCCTGCTGGTGACGATGGGTGTGCTCATTATCAATATTGTGGTGCGGGTGGGCATCCGCGGAGGACGGACATGAACGAGAACACCATGCAGGTTATGCCCTCGGCTAACGGGGAGGCTGATGCGTCAGCTGCTGCGCTGTCAGAACGTCCGATCGCTATTCAGGTGAATGATCTGGATTTCTATTACGGCAAGACCCACGCGCTGCATAACATTACGCTGGGCTTTCCCGAGCGGAGTGTGACGGGGATGATCGGCCCCTCGGGCTGCGGAAAATCCACGCTGCTGCGGGTGCTGAACCGGATGTATGACCTGTATCCGGGCCAGCGCGCCACGGGTGAGGTGCTGTTTGCCGGCCAGAATATTCTGGGCAGCGGACTGGATCTGAATGCCCTGCGCTCCCGCGTGGGGATGGTGTTCCAGAAGCCTACGCCGTTCCCGATGTCCATTTATGACAACATCGCGTTTGGCATCCGCCTGCATGAGCGTGTGTCCCGCTCCGAAATGGATGGGCGTGTGGAAGATGCGCTGCGCCGCGTGGCGTTGTGGCCGGAGGTAAAGGACCGCCTTCAGGCATCCGCCACGGCACTTTCCGGGGGCCAGCAGCAGCGTCTGTGTATTGCCCGCACCATTGCCGTGCGCCCGGAAGTCATTCTGCTGGATGAGCCGACCAGTGCGCTGGACCCGGTCTCCACCGCCCGGATTGAAGAACTGCTGGACGAACTCAAGACCGATTTCACCATTGCCATTGTCACGCATAACATGCAGCAGGCTGCCCGCTGTGCGGATCAGGTCGCCTTTTTCTATCTGGGGGAACTGGTGGAAGTGGACAGCACGGCGCGGATGTTTACCGCCCCGCGTGAAAGCCGCACACAGGACTACATTACCGGCCGCTTTGGCTGAACAGGGAGGAGACACTCATGGGGAACGAACCCGCGCATACCGTCACCCGATATGATCAGGAGCTGGACCGTCTGCGTGGGCTGGTTGCCCGCATGGGTGGTCTGGTGGAACGCCAGACGGCGCAGGCCATTGCCGCCGTGGTGGATCAGGATGAAGACGCCGCTCTGGAGCCGCCTGAGCTGGATGTGGAAGTGGATGCGCTGGAGCGTGAGGCGGAAAGCCTCGCCATCCGTATTCTCGCCCTGCGTGCGCCGATGGCGGTTGATCTGCGCGTGATTATCGCCGTGCTGAAAATTACCGGCGATTTTGAGCGGATCGGGGATTATGCCTCCTCCATCGCCCGGCGGGCGCTGAAGGTCGAGCCGCTGGATGGGGCGCTGTCTTTTGGTGCCCTGCGCAACATGGCGCGTCTTGTGCAGGAAAACCTGCACAGCGCGATTGAAGCCATGGTCAATAATGACAGTGAATGCGCCATGCAGGTCTGGGGATCGGATACAGCGATTGACGAACTCTATACCGCCATGTTCCGTGAACTGGTGACGTATATGATGGAAGACCCGCGCAAGATTGGCCCCTGTATCCACCTGCTGTTCGTAGCGAAAAATCTCGAACGGATCGGGGATCACGCCACCAATATTGCCGAGCGCGTTTACTATGCGGTTACCGGGGAAATGCTTCCGGCGCTGCGCCCGCGTGGCGGAGCCGCGAAAAAGGGCAGCTAAAGCAGCCTGACTGCGTGCTGCCGTGGAGACTGAGAGGGGGGCAGGACGTGCGTAAAGCAGGCTGGATCGGGATGGTGTCGTTGCTGGCACTGGCCGGTTGCGCGGAAGAGAACGGGGTGTGTCAGGTCGCAACACTGGGCGACCTCCCTGTTCTGAACAAATTTGGCTCCCCTATCGTGGGGGTGACAATCAACGGGCATGACGCCGCGATGGTTGTGGATAGCGGGGCCGATCTTTCCATGATTTCGGAAGAGGCCAGCAAGAATTTTGGCCTTACGGACACCGGGCACGTTCTGAACATCAGCGGCGTGACGGGTGAGATGCTCTCCCCCGTCATGCGCGCCGACAAGATGGGTCTCGGCACCGCTACCAGCGGGGAAGTGTATCTCACACAGGCAAAGCGGTCTTTTGGCGGCACACTTGAAGGACGCCCTGTTGTCGGGCTGTTCGGGGCGGATTTCCTCCGGTCCTATGATGTGATGTTCAATCTGCCTGCCCGAAAAATTGCGCTCTATGAGCTGAGCGGGTGCAAAAGCCCGACCCCGACATGGGATGGTCCCTCCTCAACGCTCGACTGGTATCGCCTCGGGACTCAGGGGATGCGGATAGGCACCACCATGAGGCTGAACGGCAAGAAGATTGATACCATGCTGGACAGCGGGGCGTGGCATACAACTGTCCTGCCATCGCAGGCGCGTAAAGCGGGCGTCATGAAAGACGAACTGGCGCGGGGTGTTCCGGTGACATCAGGGGGTGTCAACGGAAAACGACGCGGCGGCGGATATCTGCATCGTTTTGACAGCCTTCAGATCGGGACGGAACTCTACCCCAACCCCATGCTGGCCGTCTCTCCCATTGAGACAGACGGCTATGCTCTGCTGGGGGCGGACTTCCTGCGGCATAACCGGGTGTGGATTTCCTACAAGAAGGAGCAGATCTTCATCCAGCGGCTGCGGCCGCCGGAGCAGGATCATACGTTCGAGTTGCTGATCAGGCAGAAAAATGCGCCGACCACAGGTGGCGTAAGCCCCACAGGCCCAGCGGCTGCGCCACTCCCAGTGACAGTACCCCCCGCTGCCGGGGTGCCCGTAAGCGGGCCTGCGGCGACCGCAGCGCCGTCTGACCAGACGGGTGCTGCGCGGTAAGCCCGCAGGAAAAGTTTTTTCAAAAAACAGACGCGCCCGTGCGGCCCGGTATCGGTCAGGATCGTCTGACCAGTACCGGGCCTGTTTTTTTATGGGGCGTGGAGCGTCAGCCCGAGTTGCTGTGCAAGCTGGGGGGATGTGGGCAACATGCTCAGGGTCGCGGCAATCGCCATCAACGGCACAGGCTGCGGCGGGTGTACGGTCATGGTCAGCGGGCCGTTGCCGGGGTTGGCCAGATAGCTTGCAAACTGAGGCAACGGCGCTTTCGGGTCGCTGCCTTCGGGGGCCATGCTGTTCCGCAGAGACGTTATATAGTCCTGCGGGGTTGTGCCGCGTGTGCTGGCAAAATTTGCAATCACTTTGGGGACCAGCCCGCGATCCCGGTAGGACAGGTTCATGCTGATCACCTGCATATCCGCAGCACTGGCTGAGAGCATGGCGAGCGTACTGGCCTCGCTGAAGTCTCCGTCCAGTGTCAGACGACCCATGTCCGGAGCTTCCAGACTGAAGGTGTCGATATGCAGCTTTCCGGCTTTGTAATCATGCGTCAGGTTCAGCACCAGCGCACCCCGGAAATGGTCATAGCCCAGAGCCGGCAGGAAAGAGAGGTTGGGCACGGCAGGCCACAGTTCCAGCCCCTGAACGGCTGAGACTTCTTTTTCCAATGACTCGGTATGGGTGGCGTGGGATGTGAGGCGGGCTACGCGGAGCAGAGGGCTTGTCCCTTCTATGCTCAGGGCGTCCACCTGAATATCCCGCACGCCGTCCAGCGGTTTGTAGGGGGCATTGGTGGTGTAACTCTTATACAGTCCGGCCAGATCCATCCCGTCCAGCAGGATGGCGCTGGCCGTAATCTGGCGCTGCGGGGCAACGCTGGTTGCCAGCCGGAGGTCTTTTGCGTCCAGATGGGAGGCTTCATCATTCCCGTAATCATCCACCTTCAGGCTGGATGCGGTGAAGTCCGACTGCATGCTGGCAATAAAGCCATGCAGCTTTCTGGCGTCCACATGTTTGATTTCCAGCGCCTGCGGGGGTGTGCCCTGTTTTTCATCGCCCTTGCTGGGCAGGGTAACGCCATCCAGAGACAGATCATCCAGACGCAGGTTGCCTGAGGTATCGGTAAACTGAAACTTGTGGAAAACGAGATGGCCGATTCGTCTGGCTTCATCCCCAGTGGTGCTGACTTTGGAAATTTCCGCGTCGTCCGCTGTCACGCTCTGCTGCCCCTGCCGGAAAACCAGCGCGGTAAATTTTACACTCCGCCCAAGCAGGCCGGGCCATGCCTTTTTATATGTAAAGGACGTATCCGGCCCCAGCGTCTGGCGGAAACTGTCGATACTTTTTTCCAGCATGACATGCTCGGCATGGCGGGCCGCCAGCCATCCGACACAGGCGAGGGCTGCAATACCAGCAACTGTAAAAGGGACATGTTTCTTCACCAGGTAGGAATCCTGCTTGTTTTGACAAAGGAAGTCTTCACCGTATCTCCCCGTGTAATGCACGGGCGGGGGGTGCTGCAAGTCTGGCTATGGTAACATGTTACCGTAAGAAAAACTGTTGATTTTACGGGGGTCAACGCCAATTCCTCTTGACGAAGCCCTTTGGCACCCGCATAAGGCGCCCATCTTCAAAGCTTATAGTCTTAACGGAATCACACTCTCATGAAGACCACCCTCTCGCTGAAACCCGCGGAGGTGACGAAGAACTGGATCCTGATCGATGCCGAAGGCCTCGCTCTTGGTCGTCTGGCCGTCATCATCGCGAACCGCCTGCGCGGCAAGCACAAAGCTCAGTTCACCCCGCACGTTGACTGCGGTGACCACGTTGTTGTCATCAACGCCGAGAAAGTGGCGCTGACCGGCAACAAGGCTGGCCAGAAGCTGTTCCACTACCACACGGGTTACCCCGGCGGTATCAAGACCCGCACCATTGCACAGCGTCTGGGTGGCAAGAACCCTGACCATGTTGTGGTGAAGGCTGTTGAACGCATGATCACCCGTGGTCCGCTGCAGCGCCAGCAGATGCGCAGCCTGCATGTTTATGCCGGTGCCGAGCACCCGCATGACGGCCAGCAGCCGCAGAAGCTGGACGTGGCTGCCATGAATCGCAAAAACGTCGTTAACGCGCAGAAAGGCTGAGCATCATGTCTGAAACTCAGGAACGTACAGGCACGCTGGCTGATCTGAAAGACGTGGTTCCCACGGCTCCGGAAGCCCCGGTCTATGAAGTTAAACGCGATGCGCAGGGCCGCTCCTACGCAACGGGCCGTCGTAAAGACGCTGTGGCCCGCGTGTGGATCAAGCCCGGTAAAGGCGACATTACGGTTAACGGTCGTCCCGTTGGCACGTATTTCGCACGTCCGGTGCTGCGCATGCTGCTGACGCAGCCCTTCCTGGTGGCTGACCGCTACAACCAGTTCGACGTTGTCTGCACCGTCGTTGGTGGTGGTCTGTCCGGTCAGGCTGGTGCAGTCCGTCACGGCATCAGCCGTGCGCTGACGCACTATGAACCCGGCCTGCGCAGCATTCTGAAAGCTGCTGGCTTCCTGACCCGTGACTCCCGTCAGGTTGAACGTAAGAAATACGGCCGCGCCAAAGCCCGTCGTTCCTTCCAGTTCAGCAAGCGCTGATCCGGCAGGGGCGAGCGGCTTACACGCTACGTCAGGAAAAGGCGGGAGAGGGAAACCTCTCCCGCCTTTTTTATGTCTGGCGGGTTTGGTATGGCCTGTTTTTCAGGGGGCCAGAAACGCCTTTACGTCCCGTGCCAGAGCCGCACGGCTGTCCGGGCGGGTATAGAGCATGTGGCCGCCGGGGTAGGTGTGCAGGCCAATGCGGTTGCGGCCGACAGGGATATGCTCCGTTACCCAGCGTGCGCTGGCAAAGGGGCAGGCCAGATCATAATATCCGTTGGCAATAAAGATCCGCAGGGTCGGGTTCAGAGCCAGCAGGCGGCGCAGAATGGGAATCTGATGCGCCATAGGTTCCCCATCCCCCCGGAAATCCCACGCGGCATTCACCTTCATGCTCAGCAATTCGTAAGACAGATCCGTCCGGTAATTCAGGGTTTTGGCGGCATAGTTCTCAAACGCGCTGCCATAGGCGCGGCCAAAGCCGGAGAGGGTCGGGTCCGGGCTGTCACCATTATCCACACCTTCGGGGAACGGGTCGGCAATGGACACCGTGGCATCATACAGCGTGTAAAGGCGTCCGTCCCGGCTGCGCACATCATGAGCCATGGGCTGCGGCTGGCCGCGTTCCTTGGCAATCACGTCCTGCGGCAGGCCGGTGTGGTTGGCAACCTCTTCATAAAAATCACGCGCGGCATCGCCCGTGGGCGGGGTGTTGGCCAGCGTGGAAAGATACGGGCCGAGCGCGTAGTGATAAGCCTCATCAAGCTGATGCGCTGCGGTTTCCGGCGCGAGTTTGTGCTGTAAGGCCAGTTTTGCGGCCTCAAAGGACGGCAGCGTGAGGGCGGAGGCCAGAATACTGTTGCTGGTATCCAGCAGCCCCATATCCAGCGCCGGTGAAATCATGACGATGCCGTTCACCATCAGATTCTGCTGCTGGGCCAGAGCTTCTGCGACCTCTATGGAACGAATGCCGCCGTAGCTTTCTCCCACCAGATAGCGCGGTGAGGTCAGGCGGCCGTTGGTGTTGGCCCAGAGCTGAATGGTCTTGGCAAAGGCCCGGGCATCCTGCTTGACGCCATAGAAGGTTTTGTCAGCAGTTTTCGGGTCGGTCGGGGTGGACCAGCCAGTGCCGGGGGCGTCAATAAACACCATGTCCGTGTCCGGCAGCCAGCTATCGGGGTTGAGCGCCAGCCGCGCGTTGGCGCCGTCCGTCGGGTTGCCTGCGGGAAATGTCAGCGCGGTGGGGCCAGCGGCCCCCAGATGCAGATAAGCCGTGGCTCCGCCGGGACCACCATTGAAGAAGAAGGACACCGGGCGTTTTGCCGGGTCCGCGCCGTCCTGCGTGTAGGCCACGTAAAACATGCGGACTGTGGGCTTGCCGGCATCATCCCGCAGCACGAGTGTTCCCGCGTGGGCGGTGTAGCTGATCTTGTGGCCAGCAAACGTGTCCGTGTGGTGCGTTATGGCATCATCCGGGAGCAGGGCGGCGGTGCCGGTAAACTCTGTCCGGGCCTCTTTGGGCGCATCAGCATGGGGTGCGGTTGGCGGCGTGGGCGGCACGGCGTATACCGGGGCCGCAGACAGGCAAAGGGCAGTGGCTAAAGCAAGTCCGGCCTTTGTGTGCGGTCTGCGCATGTGTTTGCAGAGTAAAGAAGGCTTCATCATCTGGGTTTATTCTCCAAACACAAAAAAAGATACGAGGGTGTGCGGGCAATTCTGTCCGGTCAGGGCGGGAATGGCCATTTTTTGACAAAATTTCCTGCCTAAAACACGCCCGTCTTCCTGATGGTTATCAGGAAATATGGAAGGAATATTTATGCAGTTCATTCGGAAAATCGCCGTTCTGGGGTTGCCGCTTGCAACGGTTCTGGTTTCAGCCACAGCCGCCCATGCTGATCCTTGCCTCTCCCTGACATCCTGCGCACAGCAGGGAGTGGAGAATACGCGGAATGCCGTCAAGACTGATGCTAACCAATTTTCATCCAATCTGAAAAACGCCGGCCAGTCCGCACAGGATCAGGCAAAAGAACGCTGGAATAATGCCAGCGAGGCAACCCGCAAGAAGTGGGAAGCCCAGCGTGACAAGGTGACCAACGCGGAGCAGAACGCTAAGGATAAATGGAATAACGCGAATGAGGAAACCCGCAAGAAGTGGGAAGCCCAGCGCGACAAGGTGACCAGCGCGGAGCAGAACGCGAAGGATAAGTGGAACAACGCGAATGAGGAAACCCGTAAGAAGTGGGAAGCCCAGCGCGACAAGGTGACTAATGCGGAGCAGAACGCGAAGGATAAGTGGAACAACGCGAATGAGGAAACTCGCAAGAAGTGGGAAGCTCAGCGCGATAAGGTGACGAACGCGGGCAAAAGCGCGCAGGAAAAATGGAATAATGCCGGGCAGGATACGAAAAATGCCTGGAAGAGCCAGAAAGATCGTCTGAAGTCTGACTGGAAAGATGCAACGTCTCTGCCCAGACTGTAAGGCGCTGAGTCGTTAGCAAAGAAAAAGGCCCCTTCCTTTCGGGAGGGGCCTTTTTTTGCGTCTGAGAGGATCAGAAGCCTTTACGCTTGCGGCTGGACGGACCGCTTTTGCTGAAGCCGCCACCGCCACCCTTACGGGGCGGACGCCCACCACCGGGGCCACCAGCAGAACGCGGCGGACGACCGCTGTCGCGGCTGGCACCACCCCGCGGCGGAGCGGAAGGCTCGACCGTAATTTCATCCGCATCAGCACCAGCGGCACAGGACTGGAAGCGTTCAGCTTTATCCTGTGCAATTTCTACCAGTGTGTGGTCCGGCTGGATGCGGATCGCGCCGATATCCTGCTTGCGGATACCGCCCAGACGGCAAAGCATCGGCACAAGCCATTTCGGGTCTGCGCGGTCTTCGCGGCCAACGGAGAGGCGGAACCATGCGCCCGGTTCACGCGGGCCACGGGTGTCACCTTCTTCATCATCCCGGCGGGTGCGTTCACGCGGCGCTTTTTTGACAGAGCCGGGAGAAATAACGCGTACGCTGGTGGGTTCCGGCAGGTTGGCGCGCCACATGGCAATCAGCGCCGCAGCAAGCTGGTCCGCAGAATGTGCTGCTGTCAGCTTGGTGATCAGCTCATGCATGCCACCGGCTTCCGGCACGGCAATGGAGAGTTCCGGGGCGGACAGCAGGCGTTCCGCATCGGCTTTGGCAATATCGTCCGGTGTCGGGGCACCGCCCCATTCTGCCGTAACTTTGGCCCCTTCCAGCAGGCGTTCCGCCAGTCTTCTGCGTGAGGGCGGCACCAGCAGAACACAGGTCCCTTTGCGCCCGGCGCGCCCGGTGCGGCCAGAACGGTGCAGCAGGGTTGCCGGGTTGGACGGCAGGCTGGCGTGAATCACCAGACCGAGGTCGGGGATATCAATGCCACGGGCTGCCACGTCAGTCGCCACGCAAACGCGGGCCTGACCATGCCGCAGGCTTTCAATGGCGCGGCTGCGTTCGTTCTGCCCGAGGTCACCGGAAATGGCGACGGAGGAGAAGCCACGCTGCGTCAGAATCCCCTGCAACTGCCGCACGGCTTCACGCGTGTGGCAGAACACAATAGCGGTGGGAGACTCCATCTGGCGCAGCACGTTGACGATGGTGCCAGCCATGTCGGACTGGTCCGTCAGAATGGCGCGGTATGTAATGTCCGTATGCGGGGCGCTGCCGGTCTGCGTATCAATACGCAGGGCGTCCGTCTGGTAGCGGCGGGCCAGATTGGCAATGTCCCGGGCGATGGTGGCGGAGAACAGCAGGGTGCGGCGTTCCGGCGGGGCGGCTTTCAGCAGGGTTTCCAGTTCATCCCGGAAGCCCAGATCAAGCATTTCATCCGCTTCATCCAGCACCACGGCGCGCAGATTGCTCAGTTTGAGCTGCCCGCGGGAGAGATGGTCACACAGGCGGCCCGGCGTGCCGACAACAATGTGGCAGCCAGCGTTCAGCGCACGGGCTTCCACACGGGGTTCCATCCCGCCAACGCAGGAGACAATGCGGGCACCGCTGGAGGCATAGAGCCATTCCAGCTCATTGCGCACCTGCAGGGCGAGTTCACGCGTGGGGGCAATGACCAGAGCCAGCGGCGCGCCCGGCGGGGGGCAGCGGCCATTGTCATCCAGCAGGGTGTTGGCCATCGCAAGGCCAAAGGCAACGGTTTTGCCAGAGCCGGTGCGGGCTGAAACAAGAAGGTCCCGACCTTCGGCGTCAGGTGCCAGAACGGCGGCCTGAACTGGGGTTGCGGAGTCGTACCCGCGAGCGGCAAGGGCGCTCGCAAGAGAGGCGGGGGCATTCTGAAAAGGCATTCTACTTTAGGTCCAGGCAACAAGATGTATGGGGGGATAAAGGTTCCCCGCATAAATGGCCAGAGGCCTGGCCGGAGAACTTTTGCCCTGAGCGCTTATGAGCAAGCGTGGTGTGTTACTGGAACGGCAGGTAACGGAAGTCCAGAAATATCTGACTCATGCTGGTATCCGGTCCGCCGCCCTGACCCTTCCAGGCATCCCTGCGGGAGTAGGCAAGCTGGGCTCCGGCTTCCACTGTTCCGTAATGTCCTTTGAAGAAGCGATACCATGCGCCGACGGTCGCTTCCATCACGCTCCGGGTGTTGGCCGTGCAGCCCAGAGTGGACAGTTCCGTCTCACATCCAAGGTTGGAATAGTTCGGGTTGCCGTAGCCATACGCGCCGCCGCCATAGTTGGAATAGCGCCGTCCGGCTTCCTGATACCCAAAGAAACCATACACATCCACGCGCGGGGTGGGGTGGGCAATAATGCCGCCGGTTGCCTGCACGGAGGGAATGGGCGCGACGTCCCCGTCAGCTTTCAGGGTGGCGTCAGGCAGCAGGACGGAGCCATAGCGGCCTATGCCAACTCCGGCGAGCCCGGCCAGACGCACTTCCACCTTATGCGGCACAACCGGCAGAACCATGGAGCCACCGCCACCGCCAGCAATGGCGGTATTGTTGTGGCCCTGCCCGAGGGATGCGACGCGGTCATGCGGGAAATGCAGAATTCCCACGGCTTCGTAATGGCCCCAGTGCGGGTCCCACGCCACCTTGCCGATCACATCCGGCGCAATCTCGTTGGAGAAGGGGGCATCATTGGTCAGGCCTGTGCCGTTGCTGCTGATGGTAGCGGTTTTGCCGTTGGGCAGCGTGACGGTGCCGTCCGCATTGGTAAAGCCGGTGGTATCATACAGCGTGGCGGAGTTTTCGATGGACAGGCCCAGCCACAGACGATGCTGGAGGAAGTCCTTCACAAACCGGAACTGGAGCTGCCGTGCCCATGTCTGGCCTGCCAGCATGGAGGATTCGATTGTTTCCGGCAGACTTTCCTGACGCGGGATAATGCCGATGCGGCCCGGTGTGAGCATGCTCCACGCCTGCCCGGCAAGGAAATGGAAGTCCAGATCACTATTATCATAAGCCAGATAGGCCTGCCGCATGCGGAAGGCGTAGCTGTTGCTTTCATAAGCGTCGGTCGTGGCGGCTCCAGCCCCGAAATCCATTTCAAAGAAGCCGGAGATGGTGGAGTGGTTATCCACATTGCCGCGCGCCATGAGGGAGATACGGCTGTAACGCGCGCTGCCTTCAAAATTGTTGGTGTGATAACGGGACTCGTTCGGATACGGCATGGCCTGCCAGTAGTTGAACGTGCCGGACGGCACATGGCGGTTTTCAACCACGGCTGAGGCATCCAGAAATCCACCCAGAATGAGGGTGACAGGTCCCATATGGAACACGCCGTGGTCACCCAGCGCACCGGCGGCCTGTGCGCCCGCAGTTTCCCGCGCATGCGGGCCAACGCTGTTTTCCGCAATGCGGGAAATGACGTCTTCCGCGCGGTGGCCAATAACAGCTTCCACATCCGGGTGCGTATCAACCCCGGAGAAGATGGGCTGAGCGTCCGGTCCTGTCGCATGGTGCACCATGTGGTGCGGCGTGTTCATGGCGGTGGAGGTGGCTTCGGCAGGTTCAATACCAGCCTCTTCAGCCCCGGTTTCCTGGGACCAGCCTTTATGGCTCGTGCCGCCGCTGCCAGATACGGTATTCCGCGCGGTTGTCAGCGTATGGTGGCTGCTGCCATCCACTGCGGAGCGGGTTGCAGACCCCCCGGCATGCCCCCCCAGCGCGGCCCGATGAGCGGCAATCTGCTTCTGCATGCCGACAAGCGCCTTCTGGAGCGCTTTCTGCTGCTCCTGAATTTGCGCCATCTGGTGTTCCAGAGCCTCCAGAGAGGCTGCTTCATCTTCTGCTGCGTGTGCCTCACGGGAGAGCTGCAAGCCGGACAGCCCCGTCGCCAGAATAGTGCCAACACACAGCCAGATCCGCATCTGGCGTGATGCCGGCGCAGGCAGAAGAGAAGAGGTGATCATTTCTTTAAATATTATCCCCGGAACAGGCGCATTTATTGTTTGAAACCATTTTGCCGAGGCGTGCGTAAAGACTATTTTTTTAAAAAATAATTTCAGCAAGACCGGCTTCCACGTTATGAGCACTGTAAATTTTGACGAAGCCGATGTCAGAGAGGATATGCTGTGGCAAAAATGATCCATTCCATGCTGCGTGTTCTGGAGGAACAGCGCTCGCTGGCGTTTTATGAGGCAGCGTTCGGGCTGCGCCCGGTGGACCGGCTGGTGTTTGACAGCTTCACACTGATCTATCTGGCGAATGAGGAGCAGACCTTTGAGCTGGAACTGACCATCAATCACGGCCGGACCGAACCGTATGTGCTGGGGGATGGCTACGGGCATCTCGCCGTTTCAGTGGAGGATCTGGCCTCCGAGCATGAGCGGCTGGACGCGGCAGGTTTGTCCCCGACGCCTATCAGGACGCTGGAACTGGAAACCCGCATTATCGGCACGTTCTTTTTCCTGACCGACCCGGATGGCTATAAAATTGAGGTGCTGAGCCGTGGCGCGCCGGGGCGTTTCCTCTGAGCCACGCGATGTTGTTCCGCAATGGTATTAGGGGCTGAACTGCCTTATAAGGCGCGGTATGCAGACCTCTTTCTTCAAGATGCACGGGCTTGGGAATGACTTTGTCATTTTCGACGAGCGTGCCGGCCATCTGTCCCTGACCCCTGCGCGCATTGCAGCTCTTGCTGACCGCCGGAGGGGCATTGGCTGTGACCAGCTTGTGACGCTGCGCCCGGCCTGTGCAGAGGGGGCGGATGTGTTTGTGCGCTTTTTTAACCCCGACGGGTCAGAGGCCGGGGCGTGTGGTAACGCCTCCCGCTGTGTGGCGGATCTGGTGTTCCGCCAGACCGGCACCCGTACCCCCGTCCTGCAAACACGCGCAGGAACCCTGCCTGCGCGCATTGAAGAAGACGGGCTGGTGACGGTGGATATGGGAGCTCCAAAACTGGACTGGCAGGCCGTGCCTCTTGCAGCCGAGATGGACACTCTCCATCTGCCCCTTCCCGGGGATCCGGCAGCGGCCTCCATGGGGAACCCGCACGCAACTTTTTTTGTGAAAGATTTTTCGATGCTCAGCCAAGGCAGCGCGCTTGAGCATGACCCGCTCTTCCCTGACCGTGCCAATATTGGTTTTGCCCGCATAGACAGCCCCGCCCGGATGCGCCTGAAAGTGCATGAACGCGGCGCAGGAGTTACGGAAGCCTGCGGGTCCGGTGCCTGTGCGGCTGTGGTCAATGCCGTGCGGCGCGGGTTGGTGGAGCGCCGCTGCGCCGTGGAGCTGGATGGAGGCCTTCTGCATATTGAATGGGCGGATAATGACCATGTGCTGATGACTGGCCCTGCGGCTGTTGCATTTGACGGGATGGTGGATCTGGCCACCTACGCCTCATGACCCGTCCGGAAATTCTGACCTTCGGGTGTCGGCTGAACACGTGGGAAAGCGAGGTCATGCGTGAGCATGCCGCAGCGCTGGAGGACGTGATTATCGTCAACACCTGTGCGGTGACGGGCGAGGCCGAGCGGCAGGCCCGGCAGGCCATCCGCCGCGCACACCGTGATAAGCCGGGTGCCCGGATCGTGGTGACGGGCTGTGCCGCGCAGATTGACCCGGATCGCTGGGCTGCCCTGCCCGGCGTAACCCGTGTTCTGGGTAATGAAGAAAAGCTGAAGGCGGAAAGCTGGGCACCCGCCGCCATGAACGAGCCGCTCGCCGTCTCGGATATTATGGCGGCCAGAGAAACCGCCGCCCATCTGGTCACGGAATTTGCGGGCCGGACCCGGGCCTTTGTGCAGGTCCAGCAGGGGTGTGACCATCGCTGCACGTTCTGCATCATTCCCTTCGGGCGCGGGCCATCCCGCTCTGCGCCGGTTGGCGTGGTGGTGGAGCAGGTGCGCGCCCTTGTCGAATCGGGCTACCGGGAGGTGGTGCTGACAGGCGTGGACATGACCTCATGGGGCGGGGACCTGCCGGGCACGCCCTCACTCGGGCAGTTGTGCCGCCGGGTGCTGGGGCTGGTGCCACAGCTTGAGCGCCTGCGCCTGTCGTCGGTTGATCCGGTGGAAATTGATGAGGATATCTGGCGTCTGCTGGAGCATGAGCCGCGCTTTATGCCGTATCTGCATCTCTCACTTCAGGCCGGATCGGACCTGATTCTCAAACGGATGAAGCGCCGCCATCTGGCGGAAGATGCCGCACGGGTTATCACGCGGGCGCGCGGTCTGCGCCCTGATATCGGGATCGGCGCGGATGTGATTGCCGGATTCCCGACGGAAGATGATGCGCTGTTTGAAGAAACACGCGCCTTTCTGGAGGCGCAGGGCGTGCCGTATCTGCACGTCTTTCCATACAGTGAGCGTCCGGGTACGCCTGCGGCGCGGATGCGGGCTGTGCCGGTGCCCGAGCGTAAGGCGCGGGCTGCGCGCCTGCGGGAGGTGGGGGCGGCCTCGGCCGAGCGGTATTACCAGAGTCTGGTCGGCCAGACTTTGCGTGTGCTGATGGAAACGCCCACATCAGGGCATAGTGAACAGTTTGCCCCGGTCCGTCTGGCAGAAGGTGAGGCGGAAACGGGTGAGATTATCAGTCTGCGGGCTGTGGCGGCAGATGCCGCGGGCCTGCTGGCGGAAAGGGTTTGAGATGGCGCTAGGTTTCTTTTCACGCCTCAAGCAGGGGCTGTCCCGCTCAACGCAGAAGCTGGGCGGCGGGCTGACATCCGTCTTCACCAAGCGCAAGCTGGATGATGAGGCGCTGGAAGAGCTGGAGGATCTGTTGATTACCGCAGACCTTGGCCCAAGCGTTGCTGAACGGATTATCGAATCGTTCCGTAAGACGCGCTTCGGCACGGAAGTTACGGACGAGGAAATCCGCAACACACTGGCGGATGAAATTGCCAGTGTGCTTGCGCCTGTGGCCATTCCGTTTGAACCCGACCCCGCGCATAAGCCGCATGTGGTGCTGGTGGTGGGCGTCAACGGTGTTGGCAAAACCACTACCATTGGCAAAATGGCCCGCTTTTTCACCGATCAGGGCAAGAAGGTGATGATGGTGGCAGGGGACACGTTCCGTGCCGCCGCTGTGGAGCAGTTGCAGGTGTGGGGTGAGCGTACGGGCTGCCCCGTGATTGCTGGTGCACCGAACGCGGATGCCGCCGGTCTGGCGTTTGAAGGGCTGAAACGGGCCAAGGCGCAGGGTGCGGATCTGCTGTTTGTGGATACGGCGGGCCGCCTGCACAATAAAAGTGCGCTGATGGAAGAACTGGCCAAGATTATCCGGGTCATGCGGAAATTTGATGAGACCGCTCCGCACTCGGTCCTGCTGGTGCTGGATGCCACCACGGGTCAGAACGCTGTGGAGCAGGTGCGCGTGTTCCGCGAACTGGTGAATGTCACCGGTCTGGTGGTGACCAAGCTGGATGGTTCGGCCCGTGGCGGTATCGTCGTGGCGCTGGCCGACAGTTTTGGCTTGCCGGTGCATGCTGTGGGTGTGGGGGAGCAGGTGGAAGATCTGCGTCCGTTCTCGGCGCAGGACTTTGCCAAAGGGCTGGTCGGCTCGCCTGAAATGGGGGCGGAAGCCGCATCCTGACGCAGGCGGAATTGTCCGCCGGTGCGCTTTTTTTGCATGCGTGACGGATTTTCCGCTCAGTGCTACGGATGCTTCCTTGACAGGATATGGCAGCGCCGTTAGCAAGCGCCTGCACCCCTCTGGAGTGCGAAGTATGGGTGAAGACAGCGACGAGTCTTTCGCGAAGCGACTGAAAGAGGCGGAACGCCGCTCCGGTCGGGTTGAGGAAGATGAAAAAGCCAGCAAAGCTGAGAAGGATGAACAGTCCTTGCCAGCACTGGCGCTCAGAGCCGGGACGGAAATGATTTCCGCGCTGGTGGTTGGGGTTGCTGTGGGATGGGGACTGGACCATTGGCTCCATACCCGTGCTGTTTTCCTGATCATCTTCGCGCTGCTGGGCGGAAGTGCAGGAGTGCTGAATGTCTGGCGGCTGGTAAAGCCACCGGAACAGTGAGTTGGAAAGCTGAGGGTCCGGCAGAATAGACCGGACACAGTGGAGTAGGAGAACGGTTTTGGCGGGCGGTTCCAGTATCGACGTACTTGGTCAGTTCGAGCTTCATCCCGTTCTTGGCGGGCTTGGTGAGGCGCTGCGCTTCAGTCAGTCACCCCTCTACATGATCCTGGCTGCGTGCCTGGTTCTTGCATTCCTGTATTTCGGTATGCGTCCTGCTGCTGTGGTGCCTGGTCGTTTTCAGGCCGCAGCCGAGGTGTGCTACGAATTTATTCACAGCATGGCGGTTGATACTATCGGGCCGGAAGGCGCTGCCTTTTTCCCCTTCATTTTCACGCTGTTTTTCTTCATTCTGGCCGGGAACTATATCGGTCTGCTGCCTTTCTCCTTCACCTTTACCAGTCACATCGCAGTCACCCTCGGCCTTGCCGTCATGGTGTTCCTGCTGACGGTTATCGTGTCGCTCAAGGTGCAGGGCATCCGCTTCTTTGCGCACTTCATGCCGGCGGGTGCCAGCATGTTCCTCGCGCCGCTGCTGATCCCGATTGAGATCCTGTCCTTTCTCTCTCGTCCCGTGAGCCTGTCCATCCGACTGTTTGCAAACATGGTCGCCGGACACGTCATGTTCGATATTTTCGCAAGCTTCGTCATCATGCTCGCCGGTTTTGGCGTCGTGGGTGATGTGTTTGCGATAGGGCCTATTGCCATTAACGTGGCGCTGGTGGCTCTCGAGTTGCTTGTTGGTGTGCTGCAGGCCTATGTGTTTGCCATTCTGACGTGCATCTACCTGCGGGAGGCCGTGGCTCACTGAGCTGCTTTGCCCGTTTCGTTTGAACTGTACTTTTTAACAAGGAAGTGACTGATATGGACATCGCTGCAGCCCGGGAAATCGGTGCAGGTATCGCCGTAATCGCCCTCGCCGGCGTTGGTATCGGCCTCGGCAACATCTTTTCAACGCTGGTGAGCAGCATTGCTCGCAACCCGGCCTCCCGTCCGCACGTGTTCGGTCTGGGTATGCTGGGCTTCGCGCTGACAGAAGCTATCGCGCTGTTCGCGCTTCTCATCGCGTTCCTGATCCTGTTCGTCTGATAAAACGGTAGGAAAAGGGAGGCCTTCCTGTGGGTGTCATGATGAAGATTGTCCGTGCTGGTTTACTCGCTACGGTATCCGGCGTGTCTCTTCTGGTAATGGCTGCACCTGGTGCACACGCCGCAGGGATGCCTCAGCTTGATTTTCACAACCCTCTGGTGACCGGTCAGGTCATCTGGGGGGCTGTGATTTTCCTGGGCTTCTATCTGGTGCTGAGCCAGATTATGCTGCCCCGCGTTGGTCGCGTTCTGGAAGACCGGAGCAAGCGGATCTCGGGTGATCTCGATGTCGCGCGCTCTGCCAAACAGGATGCGGATAAAGCCGTGGCGGAACTCCAGCAGGCACGTAAAGATGCCATGGCTGAGGCTCAGGCCAATCTGCAGAAAACGCTGGACGCTGAACAGCGCGCTGCGGATCAGAAACTGGCAGAAATCAACGCCCGTCTTTCGGCCGAAATTGCTGATGCTGAAAAACGGATTGCTGCCGAAAAAGCTCAGGCTTTCGGTACGCTCAAAGAAATTGCGGCTGATACCACACAGGCGCTTGTTTCCCGCCTGACAGGTGTCACGCCTGACGCCCAGCTTGTGGCGCAGAAGGTTGACGGCGCGATCGCGCATCAGAATATCTGAGACCGGCTCCGGGAGAATATAAAGTCATGTCTGGCATTTTTCACGAAGCAGGTTTCTGGGTCGCTGTTTCCTTCGTTCTGTTCTTCGTCTTTTTTGGCCGCAAGGTCTGGACACCTATCACGACCATTCTGGATAGCCGGGCCGCCCGCATCCGTCAGGAACTGGACGAATCCGCCCAGTTGCGCCGGGAAGCCGAGCAGATGCTGGAAGATGCCACGCGTGAGCGTGAGCAGGCTCTGATTGAAGCTAAAAGCGTGGTCGAGCAGTCCCTGAAGCACGCGGCCGAACTGGCTGAAAAAGCCCGTGCCGAAGCTGAAGCTGCTGTGCAGCGGCATGAACAGATGGCCCGTGACCGGATTGCCGCCGTAGAGCGCGCAGCCATCAAGGAAGTCCGTCAGGCCGCTGTCGATGTGGCTGTAGAAGCTGCTCGTAACGTTATCGGCCAGTCCCTTGACCAGCAGAAGGCAGAAGCACTGGTTGATCAGGCTATTGCCAACCTGCCGACCGCTCTTGCGCGTCAAGCCGCCTGAACCGCGCGTTTGCTGATTGATCCGGCTTGAGCGCGGTCTCTCCCTTCCGGAGTGATGATACTCCGGTTCTGAGCATTGTTATTGCTGTTCTGGATGAGCGGGAGAACCTCCCGTTTGTCTGTCAGGAACTGGCGGAAGCCCTTGAGCATCTGCCGAAAACTGAAGTCGTTTTTGTAGATGATGGCAGTCGGGATGATACCGTTGCCGTCCTCCAGAAAATGCGCGCCGAGGTTCTGCCCGGCTTACGTGTTCTCTCCCATGATCATTGTTGCGGGAAATCTGCCGCCCTGCGCACCGGTATTACCGCCGCGCGGGGTGAATGGATTGCCACTATCGATGGCGACGGTCAGGATGATCCGCGGGAACTGATTGACCTCCTGCGTCTGGGGCGCTCTGCTAATGGCACGCCTCCACTTGTGGTGGGCGTGCGTAAAAAGCGGAAAGATGGCTGGTCCCGCCGTTTTGCGACTCGCTTTGCCAATGGTCTGCGCCGCCGTTTGCTGCGCGATGAATGCCCGGATACGGGTGCGCCAATCAAACTGTTCCAGCGTGATGCTTTTTTAAAACTGCCTCAGTTTGAAGGCCTGCATCGCTTTCTGCCTGCGCTGTTTGCGTCTTATGGCGTGCCGTTGCTGTGCCATCCGGTCAAGCACCGCCCGCGTCTGCATGGGCAGTCAAAATATACCAATTTTAACCGTGCGCTGGTGGGGATCCGTGATTTGCTGGGTGTTATCTGGCTGCGGAACCGGACCCGCCTGCCGCGCTCGGTTCGCGAATGCTAAATCCACGCTGGGGCCAGCAACGCCTGTCCGGGCGTGCGCTGGCTTTGCTCGGTTTATTTGCATTTTTCCTCTTTCTGCCGGGACGGGCCTCGACGCCCCCGTTTGACCGGGATGAGCCGCGCTATATGGAAGCGACGGCCCAGATGCTTGAAAGCGGTAATTTTGTAGATGTCCGCTTTCAGGATAAACCCCGTTATCTGCAACCCGCCGGGATTTACTGGCTGGAAGCGGCGTCCGTCGCTGCGACGGGGACCCTGAAAAGCCACGCGGTCTGGGCGTATCGTCTGCCGTCTCTGCTGGCCATGACGGCCTCAGTGGTACTGACGGCATGGATGGGGTCTGTGCTGTTCGGTTCCACAGCCGGTCTGGGCGCAGGCCTCCTGCTTATGGTTTCTGTGCTGGTGACGGCAGAGAACCGGATGGGCACGATCGACTCAACTTTGTTGCTCAGTGTTCTGCTGGCGCAGGCTGGTCTGCTGCGGGCCTTGTGTGACCGCGAGGCAGAACGCCCCACGCCGCTGCGCACCGCTCTTCTGTATTGGGGAGCGATTGGCTGTGGCCTAATGCTCAAGGGGCCGGTGATTCTCATTCCGTCTCTGGCAACCCCTTTCTGTCTGGCCGTTGTGGAGCGGAATTTCAGTTTGTGGCGCAGGCTGCGGCCTCTGTGGGGCTGGCTGATTTCTATGGCTATTCTGCTGCCATGGTGCATTGCGATTGGTGTTGTCAGTCACGGCGAGTTTTTCCGCCGTGCTGTGGGCACCAATTTTCTGGGCAAGGTGGCCTCCGGCCAGCAGGCGCATGGGTTGCCGCCGGGCTACCATTTGCTGGTCTTTCTGATTGCCTTCTGGCCCGGTTCATTTTTTGCAGCGGCGGCTTTGCCTGCGGTCTGGAAAAACCGGACGCTTCTGCCTGTTAAATATCTTTTGTGCTGGATTCTCCCGCACTGGCTGGTGTTTGAGCTTATCGCCACCAAGCTTCCGCATTATGTGCTGCCGACCTATCCGGCAATCGCCATCCTTACGGCGGGTATGCTGACACAGGGGGCGCCTGTGTGGGCAGGCTGGCCGCGTGCGCTCTGGGCGCGGCTGGTTCTGTGGGCCTATGGCGTGCTCTGGACGGTTGCTGGCGTTGCGCTGGCTCTGGCTGGCCCCATCCTGTTATGGAAGCTGGAGCATGTGGTTTCTCCTGCAGCGCTGATTCTGGCCGCGGGCAGCCTGCCGCTGGTCGGCCTGTCCGTCGTCTTCATCTGCCGTTCGGAATTACGCAAGGCTCTGCTGACAAGTGCCGCCTGCGCTATGCTGCTCTACACTGGCCTGTTTCTGGTAGTTGTGCCGCGCCTGCACAGTATCTGGATGGCGCCACGCCTGACTGCACTGGTCAATGCACATCGTCCTTGTGCTCAGACTGATGTTTCATCCGTCTCGTTTTCTGAGCCAAGTCTCGTGTTCCTGATGGGTGGTAAAGTGCATCTGGAAGGACCGGAAGAAGCAGCCCACCGGATGCTCAGCAATGAAGCCTGCGCAGTTGCATTGGTGGATGTCAAAAACAGCGAGGCATTTCTGGCAACCCTCGGCCCCGCCCGTGACCGTCTGCGCACCTATGGCTCTGTAACTGGTGTCAACTATTCCAATGGCCATCATCTGACTATCAGCCTGTATAAGATAGCACGGTGAGGTTTTTCTTTTTTCCGATAGGTCATTGATTTCGAGAGAGTAAAAATGTTTTTTTCAAAAAATAAGATCTATTACGCTATAATTTTGTTACCAATATTCTCTCTCTGCCTTGCCAATTTTTTTATATTTAATGCGGATGATTTGGGTGTTCGTTACTCAGAAGACGCAAAAAATTCCTTCATCTCAGGGAATTATACAAATTATAGGTATTTTATACTGGCTCTGAGCTATGCTATTCGCTGGTTAAAAATAAACTATTTTGATAATGTTATTATTAATTCATTGCTATATTCTGCTGGGCTTATTTATTTCTGCTACGAATTCTCTCGTTATGTCGGCATAAGCTTAAAATATATAGCGTTTTTCTGTATTGCTGTAGCCTTTCAGGGGTTCATGGCAGATTTATCGTCTTTCACAATGGCCTACTGGAACTATGGTATTTCATGGATTGCCATGGGAGGCGCGCTTTATTTTTTAAGAACAAGCAAGAATTTTTGGGGCTTGTCTGCGGCAATCATTCTTTCAGTTATTACGCTCACGTCCTATCAGGTGGCGGCGCAGCTTCTTATCCTTGCTGCAGGATGCGCCTATTTATATGCAACTCTGTTTAAACCAAAAGACTCTTTGTTTCTTGAGCTAACATGGCGTCCGGTCTTTGTGTATGTCGTGTCCTGCGCAATTTTTTTGGTCATGAAAAAATGCATCGGGCCGGAATGGGGGCGTCCAGTACATTTTTCGGCATTGATACATAATATCAAGCCATATTTTACGGATATATTTTATCAATTTTTCAATGGAAAATATTCTTCTATATTTCCAATGCATGAAAGATTTCTATATTTTTCATCTATTTTTGTAATCAGTTTGTATTTAATATATATGCTGATTTCCAAAAGGAATTATTGTTATTTTTTCGCTCTCTTGAGTCTCGCTGCCTGCTTAGCGTTTGCGGAAAATCCGTTTAACTTACCGTTCGATCTTTTTTGGCCATCCCCTCGGTCTCTAACATGCAATTCTTTTCTTTATCCTGTGCTGCTTATCTTTGTAGTGCAGAAAATATTTTCTTATCATGAACAGCTTCAGAAGCCTGCATTCTATCTGGCCGCAGTTTTTTTGTTGCTGTCTATTAATAATCAGGCTGGTTTGTTCATGGAAAGACGGGAGCAAACGCAACGTGATATTGAAATTGGAAATGCTGTTCTGAGCGATATTAAAAATGTTGCTGGTATTTATAATGGTGAAAAAATCTCCGTTGTCAGTAGCTGGAGAAATATCGCGCAGTTAAACACGATTGCGGTAATGGACTATGCCTCTTCGGCCTTTACAACAGGGTGGAGTCCGGTGCCGCTTTTGCGCAAATTAAGTGGTGCGGACCTGCGGTCTGTTTCCATGCCAGCGTCAGTTTGTCCGCGAGAGCCTGAACGTTGGGATGTCCTGAAAATCAACGACGTTGTTGTTGTTTGTATGAAATAGCTCGTCAGGGATAAATGATCACATAATCATGCTTTTGAAAGCGAAGAAAAAAATTTTCGAGAATTGAAGTGATTTTTTTTAAAAAAGAAACAGCTTCTATTTTTTCAAAAAAGATATTTATCAATAAGGTGTAATCAGTGGCGTATGTCATTTTAGTCTTATTGTGATCGAGTGCCCAAAATTTATTTTGGGACTTCGCTCTCGTCGGATTGTCAGAATAAAGCGCGGTCAGACGCGAGTGCCTGAAGCAGAAAATATGTATGGTCAAAATCCGAAGTGATCAGACGCAGAAGAGAGACGCTTTAAGTCTCTTCGCGGTCATGACGGGCAGAGCAGATTCCTGCGACACCATAGCATATGTGACAAAAGACTATGAATAGTGTCGCAGTAGAGCATAAGCATGCCTCTCACTGATTATGCCCCGCCAAAACAAGTTATGTAAGAATATCCTGACTTGTCTATCAAAGCCCTGTTGGTATCAGAGACTTTGCAGAAATGTCTTTGAATATTTCAGGTGGAGGGATCGAAGAACTGTTGGTTGATGGGGCTGGCTCGTGATTTCAGGCTTTTGGCGATTTGATTGACGGTTCTTTGTGTTGCTTTTGATCTGCGTTTTGAGCAGATCGGGGGCTGTTACCCGCTGGATTACTATGCTGTGGTGCCGATCCGCTCCAGGAAGAGGAAGCGGCGCATGTTGTAGACGATATTGGCCAGGCCGATCCTCATGGTGACCCGGGTGATACCGACAGTTCGGATGAACAATCCCGTCTGCGATTTCTGATCGGCAAAGACATGCTCGACGCGGGATCGGATCACCGACTTCCCCGCGTTGGACCGCTGGATATGCCGGGGCATGGGCTTGAGATGTGGCTTCTTCCTGTGACTTTTCGAGACAAAGCCCTGCTTCTCCATGAAGTCCTCATTGGCTTTTGAGCGATAGGCCGTGTCAGCCCAGACCGTTGAAGCCGTATTGGTTTTATCCAGCAGCCCCTCTCTCAATCGTGTGCCATCACTGGCGGCGGCATGCGTCGTCTTCCATTTCCGGATGAACCGGTATTTCCGATCGATAGAAACATGCGATTTATAGCCAAAGAACGGGATGGCGAGATCGCTGGATGGCATGGTTCCATCATCCTGCCGCTTCGCCTTCGTGAACTTCAGTGTCCAGCGCGCATGGCGATCCTTGCGGGACAATTTGGATGGCTTGTCCTGCCAGTCTTGCGGGATCCGTCCCTTTCGAAGATCCGCTTTCTCGGTGTTCGTGTTGCGCTGCTTTGGAGCCGCTACCAATGTCGCGTCCAGGATCTGACCCGACATCGGCAGATAGCCCGCGTTTCGCAGGGTCGCGTCAAAGCGGTCAAACAGTCTTTCAATGGCCCCCGCCTGGGTCAGACGTTCGCGAAACAGCCAGATTGTTTTGGCATCCGGCACACGCTCCGACAGCCCCAGTCCCAGAAAACGCATGAACGACAGGCGGTCGTTGATCAGATATTCCGTCCGCTCATCAGACAAATTGTTCAACGTCTGGATCACCAGAATTTTGAACATCAGCACCAGATCGAATGGTGGTCGCCCGCCTTTGCTGCCATCCGAATACGCCAGAGCCTTCTCCAGATCAGGGCGGAACACCTCAAAATCCACAGTCCGGGAAAAGGCTTCGAGTTGATCACAAAGCCCGCTCAGCCGAGCAAGCCGCTCTTCAACGTCAAAGAAACCAGACTGCTTCATCAGCCATTCCCTCAATTAGAACCGGAGGAATGGAAGCATACAGAAGAACTCAAAACCAGGGGGTTTTTCGAACCCTCCA